>JBDSAK010000038.1:0-2742 GCA_039922195.1 Mycobacteriales bacterium | reverse complement strand
GGCGCAGTCCGGCCGCGGCGTTGGTCAAGGACTCCAGCAGCAACCACAGGCGCACATCGTCGTTGCCGCGCGCGTCCTTGCCGGCCCGCCGTACCTGCTCCAACTGCGCCTCCACATCGGCCAGCCGGGCCTTCAACCGTCGGGCCTCCGCGGAAGACTTCGCGGCCGACTTCTCGGCGGTGGAACGGATCGCGTCACGTTCGCCGAGCGCGGCCGCGAGGGCGGTTTCGGCCGCGCGCTGTGCATCCGTCGCCGACCGCAGCGAGCGGCGTACGTCGTCGAGCTTGGCGGTCGCCGCCACCGCCTGCTCGCGGTACTTGTCGCGCTCTTCCCGGGCCGACGCAACAGCATCGTCGGTCCGCCGGGCACTTCGGGTGGTGGGCCCCGGCTCCCGGGCGAGAGCGGGCTGCGAGCTTCGTTCGGCTTCCGCGGCCGCTGTCGCGACGAGAGCAGCCCAGCCCGGCGTGCGCAGCAGGTATGCGACGGCCGCAACGTCGTAAGGATCTGCCGCAGCGGGTGGCGTGCCCGCCTCGAGAGAGTTCACCAGGTCAGGTAGGACGGCCCGCACGCTCTGCGCGACGTGGTTGCGAAAGACGGCGTCCGCATCGACCGCGGCCGCGAGTGCGACACCGGCGAGGCGCGCCCGCTTCGACGGCGTGAAATGCGCCATCCGGCGCAGTGCTGGGGGCACGTCGCCGGCGGCGAGCTCGCCGAGTCGCTCCGCGGCGTACGCCACGACGCGGGATCGCACAGGTTCTGGCAGCGGAGCGAAGTGCGCCGACGGCTCCCCTGGCTCGTGGGTCACCGCAGCTGGCCGTCGACCGCTTCATCGAGCTCGGCCGCCGGTCGCGGCACGACTTCGACGGCATCTACGGCGTTGCACCAGCGGCAGGTCACCTGCTCGACGACCTCGCTGATGACCTCGCATTCTTCGACCACCGGCTCACCGGCGAGGTCGGCGTGGACGTAGTCGCGCGACCGCACGGCGCGAACGACGTCGAATCTCGTCAGGTTGCCGCACGCCGTGCAGCGCCACCGGGTCGTGGGTCCGGGTGCCGGGACAGTCACCGTAAAGCTCCTCTCAGCGGACGCCAGACTATCGCTCGGGGTGTCGCCACCGGATTGTCGGACTGCCGCCATACCGTCGCCTCATGACCTCGACGACGCACCTGGGCATCCCGATCCAGTGCACGTTCGACGAGCTCGGCACGCCGCTCCGGGAGCAGTTGTTCGTGGTGGTCGACCTCGAGACGACCGGGGGATCGCCCGCTTCGTCGGGCATCACCGAGATCGGCGCGGTCAAGGTGCGCGGCGGTGAGGTGCTCGGCGAGTTCCAGACGCTGGTCAACCCGGGTACGGCGATCCCGCCGTTCATCGCTGTGCTGACCGGCATCACCAATTCGATGGTCGCGAGTGCGCCGCGGATCGAGGCGGTGCTCCCGGCGTTCCTGGAGTTCACGCGCGGCTCGGTGCTCGTCGCGCACAACGCGCCGTTCGACGTCGGCTTCCTCAAAGCGGCCTGCGCGACCCACGAGCAGCCCTGGCCCGGGTTCGACTCACTCGACACGGCTCGCCTGGCGCGGCGCGTGCTGACTCGTGACGATGCGCCCAACTGCAAACTCGGCACGCTCGCCAAGCTCTTCCGCGCGGCGGTGACACCCTGCCACCGGGCGCTGGCCGACGCGCAGGCAACGGTCGACGTACTCCACGGCCTGATCGAGCGGCTGGGCAACATCGGCGTGCAGTCGCTCGAGGAGCTCCGCACGTTCTCCGCACAGGTGGCGCCGGAGCAACGACGCAAGCGCTACCTCGCCGACGGGTTGCCGCACTCCCCCGGCGTCTACATCTTTCGCGACGCGCGCGAGCGGGTGCTCTACATCGGCAAGAGCAATGACCTGCGCAGCCGCGTGCGCAACTACTTCGTCGCGTCCGAGCCACGCACGCGGATGGCCGAGATGGTCGCCGTGGCCGAGCGCGTCGACCACATCCTGTGCACCACGGCGCTCGAAGCGGAGATCCGCGAGCTCCGGCTGATCGCCGAGCACAAGCCACGCTACAACCGGCGGTCGCGGTTCCCCGAGAAGTCGGCGTTCGTCAAGCTCACCGTCGAGCGATTCCCGCGCCTGTCGCTGGTCCGCAGGGTCCTGCCCGATGGGGCGCACTACCTCGGGCCCTTCTCGTCCTCACGCAGCGCCGAATACGCCCTCGCCGCGATCCACGACGCGATCCCACTGCGGCAGTGCACGCCGAGGTTGTCCGAACGCCGGCCGATCACCGCGTGCGTCCTCGCCGAGATCGGCAAGTGCGGAGCACCGTGCGACGGCTCCGAAACGCCAGAGGTCTACGCCGGGCACGTCGCCGTCTATCTGGCGGCCGCCGAAGGCGACCCGCGCGTCATCGTCGATCGAGCCGACAGCCGCATCGATCTTCTGGTGGCGCAGGAACGTTACGAAGAGGCGGCGGTGCACCGTGACCGGGCGAGCGCATTCGTGCGCGCCGCAGCGCGCTACCAGCGGCTGCTGGCGCTTGCCGGGTGCGCCGAGCTGCTCGCCGCGCGCGCAACGGCGGCGGGTGCCTGGGAGATCGCACTGATCCGGTACGGCCGCTTCGTCGGTGCCTGCGTGAGCCCGCCGGGGGCGGCGCCGCGGCCGTACGCCGACGCGCTCGTCGCGACCGCGGAGCGGGTCGAAACCGGTCCGGGGCCGACGCCGGCCGCGTCGGCGGAGGAGATGCACATCCTGT
>JBDSAK010000037.1:0-11476 GCA_039922195.1 Mycobacteriales bacterium | reverse complement strand
CCACAGATCTGTGAGTGTCAGGGGTGGCATCCCTGGTGGGAGTGCTGTCAGTGTTGGTGTTGGTAGCCGCGGTGTGACTCGCCACAGATCCGGCCGCTTCGGCGTGCCTTGCACTTGACTTGTCCGTCGTGGTTGCCGGCACCGGCCTGGCGCACCTTGTTGGCCTGATCAGAAGCCTGTCCGCCCGTGCCGGGCGTGACCCGTCACAGATGTGCCGCTCGGTGTTCCCATCCAGGCCGGTGCCGTCCAACGACCGCACTCTTGGGAAGGAACGGCCGCTATGACAATGCTCGCAGAACAGCTCGACGCCGTCATCGGTGTCGACACGCATCGGGACACGCACACGTTGGAACTCGCCGCCTCGACGGGGGCGCCGATCGCGGCGCTGACGGTCACGAACGACTCGTCCGGGTACGTCGCGGCGCTGCGCTGGGCGGCCGAGCACGCGCCCGGCCCGCGGCTGCTGTTCGCCGTTGAGGGCACCCGCAGTTACGGCGCTGGGCTCGCTCGCGCCATCGCGGCGGCGGGGCTGGTGGTGATCGAGGTGGAACGCCCGCGGGTCGCCGGCCGGCGGCGCGGGAAGTCCGACGCGTTGGACGCGCACGCCGCGGTCCTCGCCGCGTTGCGCACCCCCGCCGACCGGGTGGCGTCGCCGCGGGTGGACGGGCCGCGGGAAGCGCTGCGGATCCTGCTCGGCGCGCGGGAAGAGATGACATCGGCCAAGACCGCGCAGATCAACCGGCTTCGCGCGCTGCTGCTCACCGGTGAGGACACCGACCGGCCCCTAGCGCGGGGGCGGCTCACCGTCGAGCGGCTCCAGATGATCGCGCGCCGCCGCGGCCGACCCGACGACGCGGTTGACTGCGCGGTCCGCCGCGCGGAGGCGCGGCGGTTGGCGATCAGCATCCGCTACCTCGCCCAGCAGCTCGCCGACAACAAGGTGCAGCTGACCCGTACCGCGGAACAAGTGGCGCCGGGGCTGATCAGTCGGGTCGGGATCGGCCCGGTCAGCGCCGCCCAAGCGGTCGTCAGCTGGTCACACCACGGCCGGTGCCGCAACGACGCGGCCTTCGCCGCGCTCGCCGGCACCTGCCCGATTCCGGCCAGCAGCGGCCGCACCGTCCGGCACCGGCTCAACCGCGGCGGGGACCGCGCGCTCAACCGCGCCACCCACGACATCGCCAAGACCCGGATGCAGCACTGCCCACGCACCCGCGACTACATCGCCCGGCGGACCGCCGAAGGCAAGACACCACGAGAGATCCGCCGCTGCCTCAAGCGCTACATCACCCGCGAGCTCTACCGCGCACTCCAGGCAACGCCCGCCTCTTGACACACATAGAAGCGTCAACCGCACGTGGCCTAGTGGCTAGCGTCGTCTCAACCGGACATGGCCAACGGTCTGCGTCTTCTCAACCGGACGTGGCCTTGTGGCTAGCGGTGTGCGTCATCGGCAGTCGCCGCGTTTGCGACCGAGCGGCGCAGCGCCGCGTGCAACGACTCCGGTGTCAGTACGCCGAGGTAGCGATCCCCGTCGAGCACAGCGACCCAGCCGGCGTCGTGCGCCAGCATCTCGGCGAACGCCCGCTTCAGCGTCGAGTTTGCGGGCACCCACGCCGGCAGCCGTTTGGCCCGGTCGGCGACCGTACCTTCGCCGGCCAGCGCCGGCCCGCCGACGTAGCCGTGCAATCGCTCCGAATCGTCGAGGACGATCGCCCAGTCGGCGCCCGATTCCGTCAGCGCGAGCCGCGCGTCTGCCAGCGACTCGCCCAGGTGTATGACGCCCGGTTGCTCGAGATCGGCGGCATCGATCGCGGTCACCGACAGTCGCTTGAGGCCGCGGTCGGCGCCGACGAAAGATGCGACGAACGGTGTCGCCGGCCGGCCGAGCACGTCGGCCGGTGCGTCGTACTGCTCGAGTACGCCGCCTTCGCTCAACACGGCGATCCGGTCACCGAGCAGGACCGCTTCCTCGATGTCGTGGGTGACGAAGATGACCGTCTTGTGCAGCTCGGCTTGCAGCCGCAAGAACTCCTGTTGCAGGCGGTCCCGGGTCACCGGGTCGATCGCGCCGAACGGCTCGTCCATCAGCAGCACCGGCGGATCGGCCCCCAGCGCCCGCGCCACCCCCACCCGCTGGCGCTGACCGCCGGATAGCTGGTGGGGATAGCGGTGCGCGTATTCACCGGGAGGCAGGCCAACCAACTCGAGCAGTTCGTGCACCCGGTTGCGCGTCTTGGTGCGGTCCCAGCCGAGTAACCGGGGCACTGTCGCGACGTTGTCCGCAATCGTCTGGTGCGGAAAGAGTCCGACCTGCTGGATGACGTAGCCAATGCCTCGGCGTACGGCGACCGGGTCCTCCTTGGTGACGTCATTGCCGTCGATGAGGATGCGCCCGCTCGTCGGGTCGATCAGCCGGTTGACCATCTTCATCGTGGTCGTCTTGCCACAGCCCGACGGCCCGACGAAGACCACCAGCTCGCCGGCGGCGATCGACAGTGAGAGATCGTCGACGGCAACGCTGCCCCCGGCGTAGCGCTTGGTGGCGTGGTCGAGGTCGATCACGGCGTGACCCCGGCTAGGCTGGCGCCCATGGCTGAGGGAGTCCCCTGCACCGCGACCGACGCGTGGGTGTGCTGGGACTGGATCGGTAGCCACGGGGACGACATCAGCGCGGCGGTCCGGCAGCACATCGAACTCACCGTCGTGGCGGTGGTCATCGGCCTCCTCGTCTCGGCGCCGCTGTCGCTGCTCGCCTGGAAGAGCAAGCGGGCGGCTGGGGTCATCCTGTCAGGCACCGGAATTGTGTACACCCTGCCGTCGCTGGCGCTCTTCGGCTTCCTCATCCCGTTCACCGGGCTCAGTTTCCTGACGGCGGAAATCGCACTCGTCAGCTACACGCTGCTCGTCATCATCCGAAACGTGCTGGCCGGCCTCGACGGTGTGCCCGACGACGTCCGCGAGGCAGCCAAGGGCATGGGCCTGACCAGCACTCAGCAGTTGCTCAAGGTCGAGTTGCCGCTCGCGCTACCGACGATCATGGCGGGCGTCCGCAACGCGACGGTAGGCACCATCGGGCTGGTGACCGTCACTGCGCTCATCACGTACGGCGGCGTCGGCAACCTGATCCTGCTCGGACTGCGCCGTGACTTCCGGACGCCGCTGGTGGTGGGCTCGGTCCTGAGTCTCCTGCTCGCCGTCGCGGCTGACCTGTTGCTGCTCGGGGTGCAGCGACTGCTCACGCCCTGGGCCCGATCGGCGGCGAAGTGAACTTCTGGCGCGACGTGATCAACTGGTTCACCGACCCCGAGCACTGGTCCGGCACCGACGGGGTACCGCATCGCTTGTGGGAGCACCTGCAGCTGTCCGCAGTCGCCGTGCTGCTGGCCATGCTGATCGCGCTGCCGATCGCGTTGATCCTGGGCCACCTCGGCCGCGGCGGCTTCCTGGCTGTCAACACCGCGAACATCGGCCGGGCCATCCCGTCGTTCGCGATCCTCGTGATCGCCCAGCAGATCACCCACGAGATCGGCACCAAGCCGGCGATGGTCGCCCTCGTCGCACTCGCCGTACCGCCGATCGTCACCAACACGTACGTCGGGGTGCGGGCGGTCGATGCCGACGTGCGCGAATCCGCGCGGGGGATGGGCATGACCGGCGCGCAGGTGCTGACCCGGGTCGAGGTACCGCTGGCGATGCCGGTCATCATGGCCGGTATCCGCACCGCGGCCGTGCAAGTTATCGCGACGGCGACCCTGGCGGCGCTGATCGCAGGGGGCGGGCTCGGGCGCTACATCATCGACGGCATCGCCCAGCAGGACAACGTGAAGTTGTTTGCCGGAGCGTTGCTGGTGGCGCTCCTTGCCATCGTTACCGAATTGTCGCTCGGCCGGGTTCAGCGTCTCGTCACCCCAGGTGGGAAGGCTTCGGGCCGCCCGGTGGTTGCGGAAGTTGGACCGGCCGGCGGGGTCGTCGAGTTGCCCAGCTGACTCGAACGTCGTTGGCTTGTCCTCCATGCACTCCCTGGTAGGAGGCCCCAGAGGCCCGGGCAGGAAGGCTTTACCCATGATCGCCAATCTCGCCACTCGTTCACGCTCGGCTCGGCTCGGCTCCCTCGCACTCGTCTCGATCCTCGCCCTCGGCGCCTGCGGCGGCGACAGCGGCGACGCCAAGAAGGCAGCTTCGTCGGCGCCGGCAGGTGCAACAACGGCCGCGAGCAGTACGGCGTCATCGGCCGGCTCGACGTCTGCGTCATCGGAGGCGAGTTCTGCGTCATCGCCCGCTGCGTCGACGGAGTCCTCGTCGAGCGCTCCCGCGGTGGACAAGAGCAAGAAGATCGTCGTTGGCGCGGCCAACTTCCCCGAGAGCGAGATCCTCGCCAACATGTACGTCGGGGTCCTGAAGAAGGCGGGCTTCACCGCCGAACTCAAGACCGGTGACCTCAACCGGGAAACGCTGTCAAAGGCACTCGAGGCCGGCGAGATCCACCTCACGCCCGAGTACGTCGGCACCGACACGGAGTACTGGAACAAGGCGATCAACGGCAAGGACGCGCCGGCGAAGGCGACGCCCGACCCGGTGGCGTCGGCCACGGCCTTGCGCGAGTTGCTCGCGCAGAAGGACCTGGTGGCCTACGAGCACTCGCCGGCCGCCGATCAGAACGCGTTCGCGGTCACCAAGGCGACGGCCGACAAGCACGGGCTGACGAAGATGTCGGACCTGTCGAAGGTGGCGTCGACGTTCACCCTCGGCGGGCCGGCCGAGTGCCCGACGCGGCCGTTCTGCCAGCCGGGCCTGGAGAAGACGTACGGTCTGAAGTTCAAGGCGTTCAAGGCACTCGACCCGGGCGGCCCGCTCACGATGAACGCGCTGACCGACGGCAACATCGACATCGGGCTGGTGTTCTCCTCCGACGGCGGTGTCGCCGCCCGTGGCTTCGTCGTCCTCGAGGACGACAAGGGCCTGCAGACCGCGGACAACATCATTCCGGTGCTCAGCAAGGACATCGACTCGCCCGAGGTCAAAGCAGCCCTTGACGGACTGTCGGCCAAGCTGACGACCGAGGCGCTGTCGGAACTGAACAAGCAGGTCGGGGTCGACAAGGCGGACGCGGCCGACGTGGCCGCGAAGTGGCTCAAGGACAACGGCTTGGCCTAGGCCGCCAGCTCGCCGGCGACCACCTGCACCTCGAGGCGGTTGCCGGCGGGCGCCAGCGGACAACTCCACCGCGCGCTGTAGAAGCACGACGGGTGGTAGGCGTAGTTGAAGTCGAGCCGGATCGTCTCTGGGTCGACGCTGCTGCCGAGGTCGGCGCCTTTGATCGTGTCGACCAGGTAGCGGCCGCCGCCGTACGTCGTCGATCCGTTGGTCGCGTCGGCAAACGGCACGAACACGCCGCCGCCGTACGCCGCGATCCACCAGACGTCGAGCGTGCCGAACGGCAGCTCCGCAACGCCGACTCGCCGCAGCGGAACGCCGCCGTCGCTGGTCACGACATCCAGTGTCAGCGTCGCTGCCCGGCGCAGGGGCGCGTCGAACACGAGCGATTCGTCGTACGGCGCATAGGGCAACCCACGGAAGGCGCCCGCGTCCTCGAGCGGACTGTCCGGGTGCCGTGCAAACAGCTCGTCCCGCACTCCGCGCCAGCGCAGGCACGCGGCCTCGGCGTCGCTCTCGCGGGACCCTCGGACATCGGCGTACGAGGCCGCGGTCCGGCGCCGCCAGTCAAGCAGGGTGAGCGTCATCCAGCTGACCGGTCAGGCCGGCTGCAGCACGGACAGGATGTTGCCCGATGGGTCGGTGAACCAGGCGATCAGCGGGCCCCCCGCGCGCATGACCCCCCTGTCGTCCTGCTCCATCCCGGCGTACCGCTCGAAGGTCACTCCGCGCGAGCTCAGTTCGTCGACCGCGGCGTCGATGTCGTCGACGGGGAAGTTCAAGATGGTGTACGTCGCCGGCGCATGGTCGGGCTTGGGATACACGATGACGTCGGTCCCGCCCCCGCGCGCAATGGAGAGCATGCCGTTTTCTTCCGACACGGTCAGGCCGAGAGTTTCCGAATAGAAGCGCTGGGCCGCGGCGATGTCCCTCACGGCGAATCCGCTGAATGCGTGCTTGGCGTCGATCAAGGTGTCGCTCCTCCCGGCGGGACCGCCGTGTGTCGGTCCTTCTGGGGTGAGTGTGCCACTGCTGCCGGGCCCGGCCGTAGGGTGGTGCTCACCAAGCCGACTGGAGCTGCCCATGCCCGCCGCGACGCGCGACGAACTCGACCTGTTGCCCACCGATGAACTGCGCGCCCGCGCGGTCGAACTCGCCGGGAAGCGGCACGACCTGCGGTTCTTCTGGGATCTCGCCAAGCACCTGCCCGCGAGCGCCCACGCCGCCACCGACGATGGATTCAGCGGGCCGAGTACGACGATCGCGGATTTTCTCGAGCTCTGGCGCGAGCTGCGAGCGGAGCACGTCACCAGTGAGAACGAACCGATGTTGCGCGCGGCGTTCATCGACTACGTGGCCACGCACGCGTCGGCCTGACGCGCGCGCTCAGGCCGAAGTGCGGACGATCCGGCTGTTGGCCGCCCGCCGCAGCATCACTGCGTTGGCGACTGCGGCCAGTACGCCGACGGCGAAGATGATCGTCCCCATCACGTTCACCTGGGGCGGCACTCCGACCCTGCTGGCGCCGAACACCCACAGCGGGAACGTCAGTGTCTGACCGGAGTTGAAGCTGGTGATGATGTAGTCGTCGATCGAGAGCGCGAACGCCAGCAGCGCGCCGGCCAGAATCCCCGGGTAGATCAGCGGCAGCGTCACGGTGCGGAACGCTGTCCATGGTCCGGCTCCGAGGTCACGCGCTGCCTCGACGACGGACTCGTCGAAGCCGGTGAGCCTGGCCCGAACTGTCACGGCGACGTAGCCGATGCTGAACATCACATGGGCGATCAGGATCGTGCCGTAGCCCCGCGGTATGCCCAGGGTGATGAACAGCGACAGCAGTGCCGCGCCCAGTGCGATCTCCGGAGCGGCGATGTTCGCGAAGAGCAAGAGGTCGACCGATGGCTTTCCCCGAAACCTGTGCCGGGCGAGCGCCATCCCGATCATCGTTCCGAGAACGGTCGCGATGAGCGCACTGAGTGCCGCAATCGTCAGCGAATTGCGCAGCGCCTCGGTCAGGTCAGGGACGTCGAACAGGTTGCGGTACCAGTCGAGCGTGAAGCCCTGCCAGCTGGTATTGCGTTTGCTCGACGTCGCGTTGAAGCCGAACGCGATCATCACCGCAATGGGAACGAACAAGTACGCGATCACCAGGCCGGTGTAGGTCGGCAGGATGAACCGGGTCCAGCGCCGCGGCGTCATGCCGCGCTCGCGTCGAGGGCTTCCTCGGTGCCGAGGACCTTGGCGTAGGCGAAGACGCCGGCCAGCAGAATCGCCATCAGGATGAACGACAGGGCCGCGCCCTTGGGGTAGTCGTTGTTGGTCAGGAAGCGCGACTGGATGATGGTGCCGATCATCGTCGTGTTCGTGCCACCGAGGATGGCGGCGTTGATGAAGTCGGCTGCGGCAGGAACGAACGTGAGCAGGACTCCCGCGAAGACTCCCGGCAGTGACAGCGGCAGGACCACATGCCAGAACGCCGCAGCGCGGTTGGCATAGAGGTCGCCGGCCGCCTCGAGCAGCTTGGGGTCGATGCGTTCCAGTGCGACGTACAACGGGAGCGCCATGAACGGCAGGAAGTTGTAGACCAGTCCCCCGATGACCGCCGCCGATGTTGCGAGGATGTGGAAGTCGTCGGTGAGAAGTCCGGCCCGCTTCAACGGGCCCAGCACGATCCCGTCGTCGGACAGCAGGAACTGCCAGGACAGTGTGCGGATGACGAACGAGACGAAGAAGGGCAGCAGCAGCAGCAGCAGAAAGCTCGACTTCCGGTGCCCGCCGTGGAACGCGATCCAGTAGGCCATCGGGTAGGACACCACCAGCGCGATACCCGTGACGATCAGTGCGTAGACCAGCGAACGGGTGAGCTGAGGCCGGTAGGTGGTCAGTGCGTCGGAGTACGTCGACCAGTTGAACGTCTGGCGGTAGCCCTCCTCGAGCGAACCCGTCTGGAGCGACAGCGACAACATCACGAAGGTCGGCACCACGAAGAAGGCGACGAGCCACAGCCAGCCGGGCAGCAGGAGGGCGTAGGGAGCCAGTCGCTTGCGCCGTCGGGAGTTGCGTTGGCGCCGCGCTACGACTGGAAGATCGGCTCGAAGATCGAGTTCCATTCCTTCTCTTCCTGCGGGTTGAGGACCCGGAAGCGGTACGTGCGCGCAAGATCTTCTTGGCTGGGGAAGATCAACGGGCTGTCGATCAGTGCCTCGAGCGCGGCCTTGTCCTCGCCGCTCGCCTTTGCGGCATGCGCCTTGATCGCATCGCGGGCCGCCGCGACGGGGGTGATGTAGTTGACGTATTCGGCGATCGTCGCGGCGACCTCGGGCAGGTAGACGTAGTCCATGAACGTGATGGCATCCAACGGGTGCTTGGCCTTCGCGGGGATACACATGTTGTCTGTCCAGAGCACCCCGCCCTCGAGCGGGATGACGAACTCCAGCTCTGGTTTGTCCAACTTGGCCTGGAACACATCGCCCGACCAGGCCATCGACAGCCAGATGTCGCCTTTGGTGAGCGGATCGATGTAGTCCTGCGTGTAGTACTTGCGGACCAGGCCCCCCGAGCGTTGTTCCTTCAGCTTGGCGGCTGCCTTGCGCCAGTCATCCGGCGTGGACTTCTCCGGGTCGACGCCGATGCCGGCCAACGCGAAGTTGGGCAGGTCGAGGGTGTCGCCGAACATGCCGACCTTGCCCTTGAATGCCGGGTCGAACAGATCGTTGAAGCTGGTGATCGGCCGCTTGGTCTTCGCCGGGTCGTAGGCGATGCCCGTCAGCCCCGACTGCCACGGAACAGTGAACCTGTTTCCCGGGTCGTAGCTCGGGTTGAGGATCGACTTGTCGGCGTTGGCGTAGAAGTTCGGCAGGAGCGACTGGTCGAGCTCGATCACATATCCGAGCGAAATCATCTTGGACAGGAAGACGCCGTTCGTCAGGACCATTAGGTCGTAGCCGGTGTCCTTTCCCGCGGCGAACACCGGCTGCTGCACGCCGAAGAACGATCCGGTGTCCTGGATGACCTCCTTGTACGAGACTTTGATGCCCGTTTCCTTGGAAAAGGCTTCGAGCGAAGGACGTACGACCTTGCCGTTTACCTCCTCGTTATCGATGTAGAGCGGCCAGCTGGCGATGTTGAGCTGCTTGGCGAGCGTCTGTTGCTGCCAGAACGCGGAGGATGCCGCCTCCGTCGCCGACGCGGACGCGGAAGAAGAAGCGGACGCGGAAGCGGAAGCGGAAGCGGAAGCGGAGGCGGACGCGGACGCCGAACCGCTGGTGGCCGCGCTGCTGGGGACCGTCGCCGACGACGAGCTGGCCGCCGGCGTCTTCTTGGCCTTGACGCCGCACGCAGCCAGGAACGCCTGCGCCGTCAGGGCGCTGGCCCCGATCCCGGCGCCCCGCATCACGCCGCGCCGCGAGTAGCGCTGCTCGGTGAGCCCGCGCAGCAGGGCCGGGTCGATGTCCATGTCAAAGTTCCTTCCGGAGTGGGCGAAGACTGGTGGGTGCCGTTGTCTAGGACACGGGCATCGCGACGGCGGCTGGAATCGGCGCCCCGGTGAGCAGGACGTTGTGATCGGCGTTCCAGATGAGCCGGACGTCCTCGCCGGGGTCGCCCGTGTCAGTCACGGTCTCTGAGTTCTGCCGAAACGCCACGAGCGTCGAGCCGTCGCGGGTGCGGACGACGTACTGCGTGGAGACGCCCTGATAGACGACATCCTCGACCCGGCCGGTCAGGGCGCAGAACCCGGCGGGAACCGGGCTGGCGAGCGAGGCGAGCGCAATCTTCTCCGGGCGCACGGTGAGGCACACCGGGTCACCTGGTTGCGGATCGCCTGAATCGGGCGTGCCGGTGAGAAGCGTGTCGCCGGGTGAGCTGGTCAGCAGCAGGTGATCGCCGTCCCGCCGCTCGACCGCGGTGTCGATGATGTTCGACGTGCCGATGAAGCCCGCGACGAACCGCGTGGCCGGGCGTTCGTAGATCTCCGCCGGGGCGCCGATCTGCTCGACGTGCCCGTTGCTCATGACAGCGATCCGGTCGCTCATGATCAGCGCCTCTTCCTGATCGTGGGTCACGTAGATGAAGGTGATTCCCACTTCGCGCTGGATGCGCACCAGCTCGAGCTGCATCTGCTTTCGCAGCTTGAGATCGAGCGCTCCCAGCGGTTCGTCAAGGAGGAGAACCGCGGGTTCGTTGACGAGCGCCCGGGCGAGCGCGACACGCTGCTGCTGCCCCCCGGAGAGCTGCGCCGGCTTTCGGCCGCCGTAGCCCGGCAACTGCACCAGTTCCAGGTACTCGTCGACTCGGGCCTGCGCGTCCCGCTTGGACACCCCTTTGCGGCGCAGACCGAACGCCACGTTGTCCGCAACGCTCAAGTGCGGGAACAGCGCGTACGACTGGAACACGGTGTTGACGTTGCGCCTGTTCGGCGGAACCCCGGCGATGTTGTCGCCGGACAACAACACCTGGCCGCTGTCGGGTTCCTCGAACCCCGCGATCATCCGCAATGTGGTCGTCTTGCCGCATCCGGACGGACCGAGCAGGGAGAAGAACTCGCCGCTGGCGACTTCGAGATCGATGCCGTCGACAGCGGTGAAGTCGCCGAACGTTTTCCGGACGGCGTACAGGCCGACCTCGACGACGCGATCAGGCATCGAGCGCCGTCATCACGTGCTTGATCCGCGTGTAGTCCTCGAGTCCGTAGGCGGAGAGGTCCTTGCCGTAGCCGGAATGCTTGAAGCCGCCGTGCGGCATCTCGGCCACGATGGGGATGTGTGTGTTGATCCAGACACAGCCGAAGTCCAGTGACTTCGCCATTCGCATCGCGCGGCCGTGATCCTTGGTCCAGACGCTCGCCGCCAGGCCGTATTCGACATCGTTGGCCCAGCGCAGCGCCTGACCCTCGTCGGTGAACTTCTGCACGGTGATGACCGGGCCGAACACCTCGTCCTGGATGATCTCGTCGTCCTGTCGCAAGCCGGATACGACGGTCGGCTGGAACAGGTATCCGCGGTCGCCGGTCTGCTGCCCCCCGGTCACGAGTTCGGCATGGGAGGGGAGCCGCTCGATGAAGCCGCGGACCCGATCGAGCTGGCCGCTGTTGTTGAGCGGGCCGTAGTCGGCAGCGTCGTTGTCCAGACCGCCCGCGGCGGTGGCCCGGGCGGCCTCAGTGAGTGCGGCGACAAAATCGTCGTGGATCCCCGGTCCCGCAAGCACTCTCGTTGCCGCGGTGCAGTCCTGCCCTGCGTTGAAATACCCAGCGCCGGCGATCCCGGTGGCGGTGCTCTCCAGATCGGCGTCGTCGAAGACGACGACCGGCGCTTTGCCGCCG
>JBDSAK010000036.1:0-5526 GCA_039922195.1 Mycobacteriales bacterium | reverse complement strand
CCGGGCCAGCCGCGCGCCGCCCAGGTCAGCGCCGCGATAGTCGATCCCGGCGGCGGGAGCATCCGCGCGGACGATTTCGCTGACGCGACGCAGCACCGTCGCGATGCCGGCGCGGTGTGCCTCCACGTCGAGGTGCGACAGGACGTCGGCCGGTTGGGCGGTGAGGCGCCGCGTCGCGGCGAGCGCGGCCGCGATCTCCTCGTGCAACGCGCGGGCTGCGTCGAGCGCGAGCGCCTCGGTGAGGTACCAGAGCAGTTCGTGCAGCAGCCGCATCGTTGCGAAGGCGTCGTACATCCGCTGCGCGGTTCCCGGATCGGTGCGCCAGTCGTGCCCGCTGAACGTGACCTGCGACACCTGCTGGCCGGCCCCGAAGCAGTCGTACGCCGCACAGCCGCGAAACCCTTGCTGGGTCAGTGTTCGGTGGATGCCACAGCGGAAGTCCGTGCGGAGATTCGGGCACGGCACCGAGGCGGGCTTGGTGATCGCGAAGTCCGCCGACGCGGCGAACGGCAGTGCGACGCAGCACAGCCCGAAGCAATTGCCGCAGTCGCCCACCAGGTCGAGTCGGCCGGCATCTGCCCCAGCCTGCTCCGTATCCATGCCGCATTGTCGCGCGTCCGACAGCCTGTTGGGCGTGCGCAGACGTGCGGCGGCCGGCCCTACCGCAAACGGCCGATCAGCTCAGCACTGCCGGACCGAGAAGTACCGCGCGCAGCTGCGCTCCGGGCACCGGAGCCGATGGTTTCAGCGTGATGCTTGACATTCGAGTGGGGTCTAAGCCTTACCGTTGAGACATGACGATGATGCGAATCGCTGAGGTGGCTCAGCGCAGCGGCGTACCAGCAACCACGTTGCGCTATTACGAAGGCATCGGGCTGTTGGCTCCCGCGGGGCGTAGCGAGAATGGCTACCGCGTCTACGTGGACCGCGACCTGGCGCGGCTGGCGTTCATCAGCCGGGCGAAGCAACTGGACATCCGGCTCGATGAGCTGCGTGAACTCGTCGATGTGTGGGATGCGGACGATTGCTCTCAGGTGCAGCATCGAATGGCGGCTGTTGTGAACGCCCGTGTCGCGGAAACGCAAGGGCGGATCGCTGACCTGGTCGAGCTCGATTCGCAGTTGCAAGCCGCGGCGAACAGGCTGTCCAGCGTTCCGGCGGCCGATGGCGGGTGCGCGCCAGGCTGCGCGTGCATGGCGGTTCCTGCCGAACCGGTCGCCGCGTTGCCGTTCCCAACGGCGAGGGTGCCGACAGCGGCCGACGCGGCGTCCGTTTGCTGCACGCTTGACTCGAAGTCGGCCTCCAGTCGGGCGGGCGAATGGGCGGCGGTTGCCCAGAAGGCGATCGGCCGGGAGGAGATCTCAGAGGGCGTTGCGCTGGACTTCGCCGCCGACGCACTAGTCATCGGTGTCATCGCGCGACTGGCCGCAGCCGAGTCCGCTTGCTGCGGCGCTTTGCGCTTCACGATCACGATCCACGCCGCCGGGGTTCGGCTGGCCGTCGTCGCACCGCCAGAAAGCCGGGAGATCGTCAGAACGGTTTTCCGCTAGCCACCCAGTCCACTGCGCCAGCATCACCGCCCGCCGGGCGGTTGCTGCTCACTGCCCAAACGAGGAGATCAGATGGCCACCCTGCACGATCACGATCGCCCGCCTGTACAGACCATCGGCGGCGGACCAGCGGAGCCTTCCCGGCGAGGAAAGGGCCCGCTCACGGTGGGACTCGCCATGTTGGCATGCGTCGCCGCATGCGCCGCGCCGTTGCTGCTTGCGGGTGGTCTCACAGCCGGATTTGGGGCGCTGGTCACGGACTCTGATGTGTTGCCCGCAATCATCTTGGCTGCCACCGGCGCCGGCGCATTCCTCTGGTGGCGCCGCAAGCAGGCTTCAGCCAAGGCCGGTGCTGGCTGTGGCTGCGGGAGCGGGGGTTGTTGACCATCGGTCGCGTGCCCCGCCTGATAGCGGTGCTGCTCGGCGCGACAGCATTGCTCTTCGCGATCGCCGCTTCGGCTGAGCGGTCATCCCGGGATCACCGGGAGGTGACACTGTCCGGCGCGCTCCTCGAGGGCGGTGCCGACGGGCGGCCGTCTGAGCAGGGAGCCGGGGAGCACTCTGAGGCGGGCGAAGAGACGTTGCTTGGACTTGATCTGGAGAGTCCCCTGCTCGTCGGTGTCGGCGTCCTCCTGTCGCTGGGGCTTGCGGCCGCCGTGTGGTCGAGACCTACTAGCACGGTCATCGCCGCGGCCGGCCTGTTCAGCGCGGGGTTCGCGATTCTGGATCTCGTCGAAGCGCGACATCAAGTCTCCGAGGGCACCGGACCGCTTGTCGGAGCCGCAATTGCTCTTGTTCTCGGCCACGCGCTCGCCGCGGTTGCCGCTGCCCTGGTGCTTGTCCGATCCCGACAGACCGCGCGCTGCGCTTGGCCACCACCTTCATTGAGGAGTACTCGTGCAACGCATCACCAGAGATGAGTTGCAGGCCGCCTTGGACCGGGGTTCGTTGACCTTGATCGAGGCGCTGTCGGAGATGCACTACGCAGCGGGACACCTGCCCGGTGCGCGGCACGTTCCCGACGCACTGACCGTTGACCTCGCCGCGAGCGTTGCACCCGACAAGGCGCAGACGGTTGTCGTGTACTGCTCAGGTCCGTCGTGTGGGCGGTCCCGGGTCACGGGTGCCGCGTTCGAGCGCCTCGGATATCGCGATGTGCGGGTCTACGAAGGCGGCAAGAGCGACTGGTTGTCGGCAGGTCTGCCACTCACCGCGGCAGCCGCTGCGGTCAGCTGACCCGACCCGACCCGACCCCTCTGGAGGACCGGTGCGACGTTCATCGGCCTTGGTGATGGCCGCATCGCTGATTCTCGCGACAGCGTGCGGCGATGGCGGCGTACCGCTCGTGGTGGTCGGATCATGGAGTCCGCCGGCACCGTGCAGAACAGGCTGGCCGGCTGGGTTGACTCGCTCGGTCCGGCAAGCGTTCGCGCTGGCGCCGGCAGTCATCATGGTGGGTGCGGCGGGCGTCTTCAGTCTCCGTCGCAGACGCATCGTCCGCAGCGGCTCGGCCGTACGATCGCGCCCATGAGCGTTCTGCGATCCATCGCGCTGTTCCTTCTTGCCGCCGTTGCGGAGATCGGCGGCGCCTGGATGATTTGGCAGGGAGCGCGGGAACGGCGGGGTGCCGCCTGGATCGTCGCCGGCATCGTGTCGTTGGCTCTCTACGGCTTCGTCGCGACGCTCCAAGCCGACGCGAACTTCGGGCGCATCCTCGCGGCGTACGGCGGCGTGTTCATCGCCGGTTCGCTCCTCTGGGGAATGGCCCTGGACGGCTTTCGCCCGGACCGCTTCGACGTCATCGGCGCGCTGATCGGGATCGTCGGCGTCGCGGTCATCATGTACGCGCCGAGGGCCACCACCTAGAGCTTCGCCGACCGCTGCCGACCGTGTGGGCAGTGGCCGGCTTTGCACACATCGAGTACCTGCGCGACGTCACGGCGCACCTTCCGGAGCTCTGCGAGCTGGGCATCGAGCCGAGCCATCACCGCCTCGACTCGCCAGCGTTCGCTGTCGCAGGTCGCTGTGCCGGCGTCCAGCGGCCGAAGTGCGTCAGTCACCTCGGCCAGCGTGAACCCCAGCGCTTGTAGCCGTTTGACCAACCGGATCCGATCTACGTCGTCAGGCGTGTAGGTGCGGTAGCCCGACGGTCGCCGCTGAGGCTCCGCGAGAATGCCACGGCGCTCGTAGAAGCGGATCGCATCAATGGAAACACCGGCCTGGTCAGCGAGCGTGCCGATCGTCATCGAAGTCATCGCACCCATCCACTTTACTCTGGACCTAGGTCCAGACTTTACCCTGACGCTGTCGCGGCTGAGCAACGCCGCCAGAGTCGAAGGAGCTCGGCACATGTCAGAGCACGAAGCGTTCTTCTGCGATCTTTCAACCATGACCCCAGCCGAGAAGGACCGGCTCCTCCGCAATGCCGAAGAGCTGTTCGCCGGCGCGGATGCTGTCCGCGACCTCGAGGACGGATACTCCCTCGGCTTCGAAAATGTGTCGGCGGAGAAGTTGATGCAGATGGCCGACTTCGTCGCGTTCGACCGACTGTGCTGCGCGTTCCTCCGGCACTCGATCATCGCGGACCAGCACCCCGGCATGACCTGGCTGGAATTCACCGGTGCCCCCGGAGCCAAGGCCGCGATCGCCAGTGAGTTCCTCAGTCTGCTGCCTGCAGGACTCACAGCGGACATCGCGTGACACGTGCTCTTGGCGACGCGGGCACCACGAAGCCGCGACTCGCGCGATGGTGACGTGCACGCGATGTTCAATGATGACGTGCACATCGAGCTGCTGTCAGTGCCGGACTGCCCCAACATCGCCCTCGCCCGCGAGCGCGTGCGCGCCGCGCTCGACGAGGCAGGTGCGTTCGCGACGCTCCACGAGCGCGTCATCGGCACGGATGAGGAGGCGGCTCGCCACGGTATGCGCGGCTCTCCGACGATCCTGATCAATGGAATCGACCCGTTCGCCCAACCAACGATGCCGCACTCCGTTTCGTGTCGGCTGTACACGGTGGACGGCGGGGTGCAGGGGAGTCCGTCAATCGGTCAGCTGGTCCGAGCGATGGGCGCTTCAGGTGGCGGAGCCGGATCAGTCGACGCCGCTACCGATCCGCACCCGGTTGCCGTCCGGATCAACCACGGTGAACTCGCGTAGCCCCCAGTCCATGTCGGCGATCTGGCCGACGCCCGATACGTCAAGTTCCCGCAGTCGCTTCCAGACGGCGGCGGCGTTCCCGACGTGCAAGAAGCAGTGGCCAGGAGCGGCCTCCGGCTGCTGCGCGAAGTGCAGCTCGACCGCCCCGTCGTGGAGCAGCAGGTACGCGTCGTAGCGGCCGGCGACCTCGAAGCCAAGCGCTGCATAGAAGTCAGCCGTGCGCTGGAGATTTGTGCTCGTCAAGATCGGGATCGCGCTGTGAAACGTGCTGTCCGAATGCGCGTGCCGCCGGGGGAGAAGGTGCCGGGTCACGCGCCGTACCGTCGGAATGGACAAGGCGCGCAGTCCGCCGGCGCGACGAGCAGCCCACAACGCACAGCCCGCACAGATGAATACTCCCGGCGTGTTACCGAGTTCGGTCAGCCGCGCCCGCGGCTGGCCACAGCAACCGCAGCGCGGCCGATCGCTGGTCGAGCCTGAACTCTCTTGCCTGGTCAACGTCACCTTCGCCTCCCGACGTACCCTGTGCCAACGCGCGTCCCGGTGAGCCCATGCTGAGAGGCCGAGGTAGAGATGGCAAGCGCTGTGAGGACGGACCTGTTCGCGCCGCTTTCCGACGATGAGCGCGCCGGAGTCGTCCGGGCAGCGCGTCGCCGCAAATTCGCCAAGGGTGAGGTCGTCTTCCACGAAGGCGACCACGGCGAGAGCATTCATTTCCTGGAGTCGGGCCGGCTGGCCGTGCGTGTGTTCTCTGCCGCTGGTGACGCGATGACGCTGTCAGTCGTCTCCCCGGGCGACGCGTTCGGCGAGCTCGCCT
>JBDSAK010000035.1:0-5455 GCA_039922195.1 Mycobacteriales bacterium | reverse complement strand
TGGCACTCCGACATCTCGAGGCTGCCGGTACATCGGCGCAACGCGGCGTGGCTGGCCTCGACGGGGGCCGCGACCCGTCGCCTGCATCCCGACTTCGGCACATCAGACAACCCCGCGGCGCCGTACGGCATCCCGGCCATCACCATCGCCGGCACCCAAGCCAAAGTGCCCGTGACCTTCGAGTACGCCGACGAGAGCGACCGTGTGCTCTACCCGCTGGGCGCGCACACCAGGATCGAAGGCGGACGCAACTCCGGCGGCGACATGCACTCCATCACGATCGACCGGAGCACCTGCCGGCTCTACGAGACGTTCGCGACGACGCAGGACGCCGCCGGTCGCTGGCACGCCGGCAGCGGCGCGGTCTACGACCTGCGCAGCAACAGGCTGCGGCCGGCCGGGTGGACGTCGGCCGATGCGGCCGGACTGCCGATCTTTCCCGGGCTGCTGCGCCGCGACGAAGTCCTGGCCGGCAAGGTCGATCACGCGATCCGCTTCACCGTCTCGCGCACCGACCGAAGCTACGTCTGGCCGGCGCGCCACCAGGCAGGGGCGGCGGCCGACCCCAACCTTCCCCCGATGGGGGCGCGCTTCCGGCTCAAGGCCTCGTACAACATCTCGCGGCTTCGACCGGACACGCAGGTCGTGCTCCGGGCGATGAAGAAGCACGGCCTGATCCTGGCCGACAACGGCTCGAACTGGTTCTTTCAAGGTGCGGCGGGCAACACCTGGGACAGCACCTTCATCGGCGAGCTCAAGGGAATCCCGGCATCGGCATTCGAGGCGGTGGACGCATCCTCGCTGATGGTCAACGCCAACTCCGGGCAAGCCCGCACCAAGCCCTGACCGGCTCGCCGCTTAGCGTTGCATTCGGGGTCGATGGATTCGGGGTCGATGGTTTCGGGTTCGTTGGATTCGGACTCCGGTCGCGCGTGGGCGGGTGGACGGCCGACTCGACCGTCCACCCGGCATCCACACCAGGCCCAGCTACCAGCCGCTCATGTACAGGAGCCGGTTCGGCGTACCCGTTATGTTGCCGCTGATCACGTTGTTCGTGGTGCCATTCAGGATCCAGCTGGAGATCGTCGCCGAAGCTTGGTCGCCGTAGTCGCTCTTGAGCAGGGCGGCCACTCCCGCTACGTGCGGACTGGCCATCGACGTGCCACTCAGTGTCTGCGTCGCGCCGTTCAGGTACGTGCTGGTGATGCTGACACCCGGCGCGTACAGGTCGACACACGCCCCGTAGTTGGAGAAGGACGCCCTGGCGTCATACCAGTCCGACGCCGCGACAGTCACAGTCCCGGCAGCGCTACTCGGTGAGTCGTTGCAGGAGTCGGCCCTGTCGTTGCCGGCCGCGACGGCCACGAACACACCGGAGTTCACGAGGTTGGCCGTGGCGGTGTTGAGCGCCGCGCTGATGCCCGTCGTCGTGTGCCACGAGATGTTCGCGACCGCGGGCTTGATCGCGTAGCCACGCACCCAGTCGACCCCGGCGATGGCGGTGCTCAGACTTCCATTCCTGAAGCGGCCGTCGCAGCCCATGACCCTGACGCCGAGCAGCCGCACGTTCTTGGCCACGCCGTAGACGCGCCCGCCGATCGTGCCGGCGACGTGCGTACCGTGCCCGTTGCAGTCCTCGCCGCTTCCGCCGAACGCGTCGTACACATTCGTCGCACGCCCGCCGAAGTCGGGATGCGCCGTGGCGATCCCCGAGTCGATGACATAGGCACGCACGCCCGTGCCCTGCCCGTAGGCGCCGGAGGACCAGTACGTGTACGTGCGCGAGAGCCCAGAACGCTGGTCGATTCGGTCGACGCCCCACGGTTGGCCGCTGGGCATTGTCTGCGCCAGGTAGCCATCGGCCTTGATGGCCTGGTCGGGCTCGATGGCGGCGACAGCCCGGCTGTGGCGCAGCGCAGTCAGCTGCCCGTCGTTCAGTGTCGCGGCGAAGCCCAGCAGTGCGTGCTCGTAGACGAAATCAGGGGCGACGCCGGCAACCGCCGCCACGCTGCGCGGATTCTCGCCCGGCTTCAAGGTGATGATGTAGCTCGCCGGTGCAGAGTCCGTCGGCGCGGGGGCGGAGGCAGTGGCTGAGGTCGTCGTCAGTGCGCCGGCGCTACTCGCGGTGACCGTGCCGAGTACGCCGAACAGTGCCGCTGCGACCAGCGCGGTCGCTCTGCGATGAGTCCGCCCGATGTGGGCGCGCCGACTGCTGGGCATGAATCTGGAACTGCTGGTCATGATGGGCTCCATTCACGTCGGCCGAGTCGTTTCTCAGCTGGTGAATGGCACTCTCGGGACCGTCGCTGAACCCGCGCTGAATTGGCGCTGAAGCTCCGGCGGACGAGACTGGCCCACCCCCGACGCGCAGGTCGTGCTGCGCGCCATGAAGACGCACGGCCTGACCGGCTCGCTCCTTTAGAGAAGCGCGTGCAGCGCGCAGACGATCGGCAGGTCCGCCGGGAGCCACGCCACGTCGTACAGCTCGGCCGCCGTCAGCCAGCGCAACGCACTGTGTTCGATGGATTCGGGCTCGCCCGATTCGATCCGACATATCCAGACCCGCAGGATCGCGCCGCCGCCGGTGAGTTCCGTATCGTCGCCGACGCGCTGGCCAACCACGATGTCGACCCCGAGTTCCTCCCGGCATTCGCGGATGAGCGCCCGCACGTCCGTCTCGCCGGCGTCGACCTTTCCGCCGACGAACTCCCATCCTCCGGCCAGCGCCGCCGGCGCCATCCGCTCGGCAGCAAGCACCTCGGTGCCGCGCTCGGTCGTGCGCAGGATCGCCGCGCCGACGACGACCCTGGGCGTATCCACAGACTTTCCCTCCCTCTGCTATCCGGCGCGCTGCCCGCGTAGTGTCGACCTCATGCCCCTCCTCGACGAAGTTGCCGTCACCAACGCCCTGACCTCACTCAACGGCTGGACCGGCGACACCGGTCGCATCGCGCGCAGCGTCCTAGCGCCCGCCGAACGAGCCGAGCGCCTGCGCATCGAGGTCATGGGTGTCGCCGACGACGTCGACCACCATCCCCTCGTCGAACACCACGGCGATGCGCTCACCTTCATTCTGTGGTCGCATTCCGCCGGAGGAGTCACCGAGAAGGACATCGATCTTGCGCGGCGCATCGACGACATCGTCGACGGCGACACGCAGCCGCAGAGTCCGTCACCAGCAGGCACCTGACTTGGGCGAGCAGGCCGAAGCCGACCTGGTGCGCGCGCGCTCGATGCACGGCGACGTACCGCCGGGCGCGGACCTGCGCCGCTCTGGTCGCATGTCGCTCGGCACGGTGCCCACCGGCTTCTCGCTGCGACGCACAGCGATGAGTCATGGCTGGTGCGGACTCGCGCCGACGGCGTACGACGACGCGCGCGGCGTGTTGCACCGCACCCTCGTCCTCCCCGACGCCGGCGTACTGACCGTGTCGGTCCGGCAGCGCCCGACGGGTGGCCTCGAGGCGACGTGGGGCCGGGTCTACGGATCGTGTGACGACCGCATCGCCATCAAGACGCAACTGCGGCGGATGCTGACCCTCGACGACGACCTGTCAGGTCTCTACGCCGCGTGCGCAGGAAAACCGGAGCTGGCGTGGGTCCGGGCGCTGGGTGCGGGTCGGCTGCTCAGATCACCGAGCGTGTGGGAGGACCTGGCGAAGACGCTGACCACAACGAACTGCTCGTGGGCGCTGACGCGGTCAATGTGCCGCCGGCTCGTCGACGTACTCGGCGCGCAGGGTCCCGAAGGCGAGCGCGCGTTCCCGTCGGCGGCCGCCGTGGCGGCCGCCGGGGAGGATGTCTTCACCGGCGAGATCCGCGCGGGCTACCGGGCGAGGGCGTTCGTCGAACTCGGTCGTGCGGTCGACTCCGGAGAAATCCAGCCGGAATGTTGGCTCGCCTCAGCGCCCGCCGCCCAGTTCGACGAGCTGGTCTTGCAGCAGATCATGTCGTTGCGCGGCTTCGGCCCCTACGCCGCCGAGGGAATGCTGGGCCTGCTCGGCCGGCCGCGCGGCTTCGCCCTCGACTCGTGGGTCCGCGCCAAACTGCCGCAGATCGTCGGCGTCACCTCGATGACGGACACCGAGATCCGCGCGCGCTACGCCGAGTATCGCGACTGGGCCGGATCAGTGCTGTGGCTCGAACTCACGCGAGACTGGTTCGACGACTGACAGTTGATGCCTCTCGCGTCGGACCCCACTCACCCGTGCGCCCGCCCGGTGCACCGGGGAGTCGGCGACCTCACCCAGACTTGAGGATGCAGAACTCGTTGCCCTCCGGGTCGGACATCACGACCCAGCTCTCGTCGCCGGTCTGACCGACGTCGGTGCGCATCGCGCCGAGGGCCAGCGCTCGCTCCACCTCTGCTGCCTGATCGTCCGGTTTGAGGTCGAGGTGGATCCGGTTCTTGATCGCCTTGGGCTCGGACACCTCGATGAACAGGAGGGGCGCCGGGCCGTCGACGCGCGGCGTGATGCCGACCTCGTCGTCACCCTCGGCGTTGTCGTCGTCGACGGTCCAGTCGAGCAACGCCGCCCAGAAGTGCGCGAGCTTCCACGCATTGCGACAGTCCGCGCTGACCGTGTGAATCGTCATCGCCATGTGCGCAGTTCCTCCACCAGATCGGCCGACTGCGCGACGTGCGATCCATCGACGCCCTTGATGACGCGCAGCTGCGTCGGGATGCGCTGCCGCAATTCGGCGACGTGTGAGACGAGTCCGACGACGCGACCACCATCACGCAACTGATCGAGCACGTCCATGACTTCGTCCAGAGTGCCGTCGTCGAGCAAGCCAAAGCCTTCGTCGACGAACAGGCAGTCGATGCGCGCGCCGCCCGCCTCTTCGCGCACGACATCGGCGAGCGCGAGGGCGAGGGCGAGTGATGCCATGAACGTCTCGCCTCCGGACAGGCTGCACGCGTCCCTCATCGTGCCGGTCCAGCTGTCGCAGACCTTCAGGCCAAGGCCGGACTTGCGGCGCGCATCGGCGACCTCATCGGAGTGGACGAGTGAATACCGCCCAGCCGTCATCGTGGCCAGGCGCAGCGAGGCCGCGGCGGCGACTTGCTCGAGGCGCGCGGCCAGCACGAACGCCGAGAGCCGCATGCGCAGTCGGTTGCTGCCCGCCGCGAGATCGGCCAGCCCCGTGATCTCGTCGTACGCCGCGCGCGCCGGTAGCAGCGCCTCGTCGGCTGCCGCCACGAGGGTGCCGAGCCGCGCGAGCCGCTGCCCGCGACCGACCAGGTCGTCGGCGCGCGAGCGAGCGGCTCTGGCAGCTTCGGCGGCCGCGGCAAGCGACGCGCGCGCGGCCTCGGCGTCGATGGGCGTGGTGGCCACGTCGAGGTGCTGCAGCTCTGGGTCGGCCAGCACCTCTTCCACTACGGCCCGTTGCTGCTGATGTTGTGCGCACCACGCATCGATCTCCGCGCAGACACCCGCCGTGCGCCCGGCAG
>JBDSAK010000034.1:0-7683 GCA_039922195.1 Mycobacteriales bacterium | reverse complement strand
CGGCGCTGCGCCTGAAGACCGTCGCCCACGCGACGACGCCCTTGAAACCGGGCACCGGCCGGCCGTCCTCGCCCGACACCGTCACGCGCCCCCAGCGCGACGCGATGACGGTCGTGTCGCCCTCGGGCCGGACCCTCCGGACGACGGCACGAGCTTCCTCGTCGTTGACGCTCATCACATCGCCGACCGCCGGTGGCTCGATGCGCAGCCGCCCGCCATCCAGACTGATTTGCCTTTCCCACCGCATCGAAGCGGCGGTGTCGCGACGATCCGGAAAGCCCGAGACTGTACTGAAGACGAGCGCTGCGATCGCGACGAACACCGCACCGCCGGCGTACATTCGCCTCCGGACGATGCGCGCGCGGCGACCCACCAGAGCGCGCGCAGCGTGATCGTTGTGCGGCGCGACGTCCGAGACGGACACCGCCAACAGCAGGGCTATCTCGTCCTCAGGGG
Source organism: Mycobacteriales bacterium (assembly GCA_039922195.1). Taxonomy (GTDB): domain Bacteria; phylum Actinomycetota; class Actinomycetes; order BP-191; family BP-191; genus JBDTYE01. The sequence goes on along the minus strand of JBDSAK010000034.1, from coordinate 7,227 downwards.
TCATGCAGACCTTGCACTTCTCGGTCGTTCTGCTGGGTCGGGTGTACGACCGAGCAGATCTCGCAGCCGCAAGGAGGCGCGGTGGCCGGTGCTCTTCACGGTGCCGACGCTACAGCCGAGCGCATCGGCGATGTCGCTTTCGGTCAGATCTGCGTAGTAGCGCAAGACCACCACGGCGCGTTGCTGCCGCGGCAGCTGGCGCAGCGCATCGAGCACGCGCATCCGCTCGTTGACCACCTCGATGACGTCCCAGACCGCCTTCTCCGGCGGTTGGGCCAGCACCTCGGGTCGCCGCGTCCGAGACCGGCCGCCGTCGACCGCGAGATTGACCAGAATCCGACGCGCATACGCCTCGGGCTCCCCGTCATGGTCCAGGCGCGGCCAGTGCCGGAGCACGCGTTCGTACGCCGCCTGGACGAGGTCGTCGGCTCCTTGCCGTTGACCCAGGAGCAGGACGGCGAGCCGAGTCAGCCGAGCGCTCGAGCCGTGCACGAATTCGACAAACGTGTCCCGTTCAGCCGATCTCACCGCAGACGCCTCCCCATTAGAGACTCAAACGACCGCGCTCCCGATCCGGTTGTCCTGCCTACTGACAATGTTCATCGCAGGATCGTGCAGTTCCCATGCGAATGCATTCCGGGACCGGCGCCGCGGCACCAGTTGTTAACGTGTCCAAACACCTCAGTCTGCGTACCCAGGGGCGAAATAGTCAACAATCGTTGCGCGATTGTTAGCGCTACTAATTTGCTGCCTCACGCAGGACCTCGGGCGGCAAGTGCAAGCGGCCATTCGGCGGGAGCCACTCCCTAGCGGGGGACACGGCGCGCCGGCACGGTAAGGCGGCCTCAGCGGCCTTCGAGGTCGCCTTCGAGTTCGAGGTACGTCGCACGGAGGCCGTCGAGGGTCTCCTCGGCCGGCGAGTCCCACAGCTTGCGTTCGGCCGCCTCGAGCAGGCGTTCGGCGATGCCGCGCAGTGCCCACGGGTTGGACTGCTGCATGAACTCGCGGACCTCGGGCGCAAAGACGAACTCCTGCGCGAGCCGCTCGTACATCCAGTCATCGACCACGCCCGCGGTCGCGTCGTAGCCGAAGAGATAGTCAACGGTCGCCGCGAGCTCGAACGCACCCTTGTATCCGTGCCGCATCATGGCGGCGATCCACTTCGGATTGACGACGCGCGCCCGGAATACGCGCTTGGTCTCCTCCTCCAGGGTGCGCGTCCTGACCGAGTCGGTCACCGCACTGTCGCCGATGTACGCCGCCGGGCTGCTGCCGGTCAGTGCGCGCACAGCGGCGACCATGCCGCCGTGGTACTGGAAGTAGTCGTCGCTGTCGACGATGTCGTGCTCGCGGTTGTCCTGGTTCTTCGCGGCAACTGCGATCCGCCGGTACACCGTCTCCATGTCGGCGCGGGCGGGCGCGCCGTCGAGCCCCGCGCCATACGCGTACCCGCCCCACACCGTGTACACCTCGGCGAGGTCGGCATCCGAGCGCCAGTTGCCAGAATCGATCAGTGGCAGCAACCCGGCGCCGTAGGCACCAGGTTTCGATCCGAAGATGCGCGTCGTTGCCCGGCGCTGGTCACCGTGATCGGCAAAGTCGACACGCGCGTGCTTCGCGACGAAGTTGTCCTCGTCCGGTTCGTCGAGCGCTGCCACCGCGCGGATGGCGTCATCGAGCAGCGCGATGACATGCGGGAAAGCGTCGCGGAAGAAGCCGGAGATGCGCAACGTCACGTCGATCCGCGGCCGGCCCAATTCGGACCGGGCGACGATCTCGAAGCCGGTCACCCGACGCGATGCCTCGTCCCAGATCGGGCGACAGCCGAGCAGTGCGAGCACCTGCGCGATGTCGTCCCCCTGGGTCCGCATGGCCGACGTACCCCAGACCACGAGGCCGACCGACTCGGGATAACTGCCGTTGTCTGCGAGGTAGCGGGCAATCAACGAGTCGGCGAGCGCCACTCCGACGTCCCAGGCGAGCCGCGACGGGATCGCCTTCGGGTCGACCGAGTAGAAGTTGCGTCCGGTCGGGAGCACGCCGACGAGACCGCGGGTCGGCGAACCCGACGGGCCGGCGGGCACATAGCGGCCGGCCAGACCGGCCAGCAGGTTGTCGATCTCGTCGGTGGTCCGGTCCAGACGCGGCACGACTTCCGTTGCTGCGAACTCGAGCACGCGGACCACCTCGTCGACCGGCTCACCCAGCACGTCGAGGCAGACGCCGATCGCCAGCGCGGCGTTCCAGCCGATCGCTTCCATGCCCTCGACAAGACCGCGGGCGAGCGCCTCGATCAGATCGATCGCATCCGCGGCGGTTTCCGCGGGCCCGGGCGAGGCGGCCCGCAAACCGAGCGGTACGACGATCCGTTCGCCCGGCGCGGCGAGCAGCGCGCGCTCATCGGTGCCGAAGTGCTCGGCCAGGCAACGCCGCAGACCTGGCACCGCGCCGCCCGTACCGCCCCACGTCTGCACCGCCCGCAGGATTGACAGCACGAGATTGACCCGCGGCTCCCCGGTCGGGACGCCCGCAAGAATGTGCAGTCCGTCACGGATCTGTACATCTTTGATCTCGCAGAGGTAGCCGTCGACGTGCAGCAGGAAGTCATCGAACTCGTCGGCACCGGGAGCCTCGGACACATGCAGGTCGTGGTGCAGTTGCGCGGCCTGCACGAGTTCCCAGATCTGCGCGCGCACCGCAGGCAACTTCGTGGGATCCAAGGCGGCGATCGTGGCATGTTCGTCCAGCAGCTGCTCGAGCTTGGCCAACTCGTTGTACGTGTCGGCGCGCGCCATCGGCGGGATGAGGTGGTCGACGATCGTCGCGTGCGCCCGCCGTTTGGCCTGCGTGCCTTCGCCGGGGTCGTTGACGATGAAGGGATAGAAGAACGGCAGCGCACCCAGTACGGCGTCCGGTGCGCACTGCGCGGATAACCCCAATCCCTTGCCGGGCAGCCATTCCAGCGTCCCGTGCTTGCCGAGATGGATGACGGCGTCGGCACCCCACTCGAGATCGAGCCAGCGGTAGGCCGCCAGGTAGTGGTGCGACGGGGGCAAGTCCGGGTCGTGGTAGATCGCGATCGGGTGCTCGCCGAATCCTCGCGGCGGCTGGATCATCAGCAACACATTGCCGAACGACAAGGACGCGAGCACGATGTCACCGCGATCGACGTACAGCTCGCCCGGCGGTGCACCCCAATGCGTGACCACCGACTCGCGCAACGACTGCGGCAGCTGCCCGAACCACTCGCCGTACGACGCGCCACCGACTCGCGCAGACGAAGCGGCGAGTTGGTCTTCGGTGAGCCATTCGACGTCGTGCCCACCGGCCGCGATCAGCGAATGGATGAGCGCGTCGCCGTCCTCAGGGAACTCGTCGACCGCATAGCCGGCGTCACGCAGTGCGCGCAGCAGGACGACAGCCGACGCGGGCGTGTCGAGGCCGACCGCATTTCCGACGCGCGCGTGCTTCGTCGGGTATGACGACAGCACGATCGCGATTCGCTTGTCCGCGTTGGGCTTCCTCGCAAGCAGCGCATGCCGCACCGCGATGTCGGCGAGGCGGCCGGTCCGTTCCTGGTCGGCGACGTACACGGGTACGCCGTCGTCGCCTGGCTCCTTGAACGAGAACGGCACGGTGATGAGGCGGCCGTCGAACTCCGGGATCGCGACCTGCATCGCCGCGTCGATCGGCGACAGCGCACCCGACGACGACGACCAGGCAGCGCGCCGTGAGGTCAGGCAGAGCCCTTGCAGCACCGGCACTCCCAGCGCGGTGAGCGCGCGCGCATCCCAGCCTTCTGCGTCGGCGGCAGTCGAACCGCCCGAGGCGAGCACTGTCGTGACAACCGCGTCGACTCGTCCGGCGAGCACCTCGTCGACGACCGGCACCGCGCCGGAAGAATCCGCGCGCATCGAGTAGCAGTAGACGGGTAGCGCGTTCGCGCCGCGCGCCTCGATCGCGTCGCACAGCGCGTCGACAAACCCCGCGTTGCCGCTCATCTCGTGCGCGCGATAAAACACGACCCCGACCGTCGGCAGCGCCGAATCACAGCCGCGCGATCCGCGGACACCGAACGCGGGCATCTCGGCGGCTGGCTCGAACCCGAATCCTTCGAGCAGCACGGTGTCGGCAAGGAAACGCAGACCCTGGGCCAGGTTGCCCACGCCACCGGCGGCGAAGTACTCGTGAGCGGCGCGCGTCACCCCCGCCGGCACGGACGAGAGCGCGCTCATCGCCGCGTCCGGTGATTCCTCACCGCCGAGCGCCACCAGCGGGATGGCCGCGTCAGCGCACGAAGCGCGCAGAGCGGCAAAGCCGTCAGGCCAAGCGCCGCGGCCGCCGAGCAAGCGCACCACCACGAGTACGACGCCCGACAGGTCGACGACCTCGCTCGTTGCCGGATTGGCAGTGACGACCCGCGCGAAGCCTGCCGGCAGCGATGCGGCGGCGGCGCGTGCTGCGAGCAGATCAGTGTCGGCCGTCGACAGTACGACGATCGTGGACTCGCTCACTGCCGGAATCAGACCTCGCGGCCGTAGAAGGCGGCCAGCCGGTCGAGCCGCGACGCGTCCACCGGCGCTTCGCGTTCAGGCCCGAAGCCCATTCCCGGCGGTCGCTCCGCCGTCATCATCTGATGCGCGAACGGCTCGACCACGTCGAAGAGCCGATCGTCGAACGCAGCCGTCTGGCTGGTTGCGCGGGCCAGGTCCCAGCCGTGCAACGCGCACTCGATCAGCTGCACAGTGACATTCATCGAGGCGTGCTCCTGCTCGAACGCTGCCGGGGCAGACCAGGCGTCGATCACCTGGGACGCGGACGATGCGTACGCCGCACTGTCTGCTCCCGGCGCGACCTCGTCGCCCATACCCATCAGCGACCCGCCGGTCGGCGCAGCGGTAAACCGCGCGTTGCCGGCGACGAGATGACCGAGCAACGTGCGTACGTCCCAGTCCTCGCACGGCGTCTGCTCGTCGAGCTGGTCGGGACGCACTCCGTCGACCAGTCGCTGCACCTCGGCGAGCGCGCCGCGCTGGAGAGCGAGCAGTTCGTCGTTCGTCGCGGAATGTGTTTCGTCGGTGGTCATGGCGCTCCCGGGGGTACGAAGGGCAAGCCGTCGGGCATGCCCTTGTCGAGCAAACGCCAGACGGCCTCGGTGTCGAGGTTGTCGGCGACGAGGCGACCGAGTGAGTTGAGCCGCGCTTCTCGCACCGCGCTGAAGGATACGTCGCCGACCGCGAAGTCGCGCCCGGTGAGCTCGGCGACCCACTTGAGGACCTCGCGGCGGAAGTCGTCATTTTCGAGTGCACCGTGCCAGACGGTGCCCATCACCGAGCCGACGCGGATCCCCTCGTCCTCGCCGTCGTCGCGCTTGATCAGGGACTCGCCGCCGTACGGCATCATCCGGCCGTGGTGGATCTCATAGCCAGAGACCGGTACGCCGCCGAACGCCGGCGAGACACCGGCGGGCCGGCCGAGAACTTTCGACGTCATGAACGCCGTCACGACGGGCAGCAAACCGAGCGCTTCGACGGGCTCGGGGTAGCCGCTCTCGACGGGATCAACGATGCGCGCACCCAGCATCTGGTAGCCGCCGCACAACCCGAGGACCGGTGTGCCGCTCTTGGCGCGGTCGCGGATGACCGACTCGAGTTTCTGCGCACGCAGCCAGGCCAGGTCGGCGACGGTTGCGCGGGTGCCGGGCAGGACGACCAGGTCGGCGTCCATCAGGTCGACCGGCGTACTCGCGAAACGCACGATCACGCCGGGCTCAGCGGCGAGTGCGTCGATGTCGGTGACGTTGGACAACCGCGGGAAGCGCACGACCGCGACGCGCAGCGCGTCCTTGCCGATCGGCGCGGTCGGGGTGTCGCGCGGCACGTCCATCGCGAGCGAGTCCTCGACGTCGAGCCACAAACCGGCGCGATAGGGCAACACGCCGTACACGCCCCGCCCGGTGAGTCCGCGCAACATCTGTAGGCCGGAGGTCAACAGCTCGGGTGCGCCCCGGAACTTGTTGACGATGAAGCCGGCGACGAGCGCCTGGTCCTCGGGCGACATCAGAGCGACCGTCCCGAACATCGCCGCGAACACGCCGCCGCGGTCGATGTCGCCGACGATCAGCGTCGGCAGCTCGGCGGCCCGGGCCAGACCCATGTTGGCGATGTCGGTCTCGCGCAGGTTGATCTCCGCCGCGCTGCCGGCGCCTTCGCAGATCACGACCTCATAGCGGCTGCGCAGGTCGGCCAGGCTCTCGAGCGCGACCTCCAGCAGGGTCTCCTTCTGCGACCGGTAGCCGACAGCGTCGACCTCGGCGAACACGCGTCCGCGCACGACGACCTGCGACGTGCGGTCGCTGCCTGGCTTGAGGAGCACCGGGTTCATCTGCGCCTCGGGCTCGATGCGCGCGGCGGCAGCCTGCATCGCCTGGGCCCGCCCGATCTCCGCGCCGTCGAGAGTGACGAAGCTGTTGAGGCTCATGTTCTGCGCCTTGAACGGCGCTACCCGGACACCCTGCTCGGACAACCAGCGGCACAATCCAGCCGTCACGACGCTCTTGCCGGCATCGGACGTCGTACCCGCGATCAACAATGCGCCGCTCATGTCGACACCCTTTCAGACGCAGCGCCTTCTTCGTGCACCCGTTCGGGGGCGGGCTCCGGCCGGCCGAAGATCGACTGATCGCGCGCCACGACAGTCTGCGGCACGAACCGGATCATCAGGTCGAGGTGATCGATGACGTCCGCCCGGAATTCGGCGTCCCAGCGCTCGGCGTCCGGGCCGAGATACCGGCTGAGCAGCCGGTACAGACGACCGGGGTCGAGCGGCACTATCTCGGCAACGCCGCGCAGGCCGACGTGCCGCAGCGTGCCGTCGCGCAGGTCGAAGTCGACGACGCCGATCGCGCAGCGCGGGTCTGCGCGCAGTCGTCGCGGGAAGCTGTCGGTCGTGGTGCCGATCAACCAGATTTCGCCGTCTTCCCACAGGAACCAGACAGGTGAGTGGCGGGGCGCGCCATCCCCGGCGACGGTCGCGAGATGCGCGACAAGCGGCTTGCGGAGGACGTCGGAAGGGTCGAAGTCGTGACCCGACTTCCCCGTCGGCGTCACGAGATGCTCCTGGCGAGCCTGCGGCGGTCGAGCACAGACGCAATGCCGACCGCCACTGCCGTCGCGCCGACGGACACGACTCGCTGCAGGCGCACCGCGCGCGCGATGTCTTCTCGCC
>JBDSAK010000033.1:0-8523 GCA_039922195.1 Mycobacteriales bacterium | reverse complement strand
CGCCTGGCCGCGCAAGGCGGGCGGCTTCGCGAGCGACGTCGACGAGAATGCGATCCGCGACCTGGCGATCGAGACGGGCCTGGTCGACAACAAGGTCGCCGCGATCAGCGATGCCTGGTCCGGACTGCAGATCGTCTACCGGCTCAAGGACCGACCAGCTCGCGGCGGGTGACGGAGAACATGAAGCAGCCTGGGCAGTCATGGCAGGCTGCTTGGATGCCACGGTCCTGCAGTGGGAAACGATGTCGATTGCCCGAACGAGAGATGTGCCGGAGGCGCGGATGACGCAGATTCAGCGAGGTAACGCGGTGGTGAGCCGGTACGCCGAGCAGCGCGGCTCCTCCTCGTCCACGGCCAGCAGCCGATACGTCGCCCTCGGCTCGCACACGGAGGGAGAATTCGGCCTCTTCGACTACCGGATCGCGGCCGGTGCTCCGGGAGCGGTGCCGCACTACCACGAGCACTTCACCGAGTCGTTCTACGTGCTGGAAGGCCGGCTGAGCCTGTTCGACGGAAACGACTGGATGACAGCCGCGCCGGGCGATCTCGTCTATGTGCCGAAGAAGTCCGTGCACGCCTTCCGCAACGACACAGACGCCGAGGCGCGCTTCGTCATCGTCTTCACACCCGGCGCCCCGCGCGAGGAATACTTCGACGAGCTCGCCTCATTGCGGGCGACCGGCCGTGAGCTGACGACCGAAGAGATCGACGAGCTGGCCGCGCGGCACGGTCAGATCAACGTCCGATGACCACCAGCCCGTTCGGCGCGCACGCTGACGTCGTCATCGTCGGCGCCGGTCACAATGCACTCGTCGCCGCGACCTTCCTCGCCCGCGCGGGCCTCACCGTCGTCGTCGTCGAGGGAAACGACGTCATCGGCGGCGCGGCGCGGACCGAACGCCCGTTCGTGTCGGTTCCTGACCTGCAACAGTCGACCGGCGCGTACCTGCTCGGCCTGATGCCGCCCGAACTCATGGCCAAGCTCGGCGTCGACATTCCGACGATGCGCCGGGATCCGCACTACTTCCTGCCGACCACGGGCGACCGCTACTTGCTGTTCGGTTCGGACCGCGACGCGACTCGACGCCAGTACGTCGAGTTCTTCAGCGAGCAGGACTGGGCCGCCGACGAAGCGATGCAGGCAGAGATCTCCCAGCTTCGCGAGGACCTTTCGGCGACGTGGCTCATCGAGCCGCTCTCGATCGAGGAAACCGCGGACCGCCACGTGCGGCCGCAATTGCAGGGAGCGTTTGTCGACCTGTGCCGCGGCAGCGTCGGTGACTACCTCGACCGCTTCGGCTTCACCAGCGACCTGGTGAAGGCCATGTACGCCGTGACCGATGGTTTGAGCGGTCTCGACGGCACGATCGACTCCCCGGGATCCGGGCACAACTTTCTCGTGCACAACATGTGCCGGCTACCCGGGTCGGACGGCACCTGGATGGTCGTCCGCGGCGGGATGGGAACGGTGTCGGGTCGCTTGGCCGAGCAGGCGCAGAAAGCCGGGGCGAGGATCAGGACCGGTGCGCGCGTCGCCCGCATCACGGTCAGCAATGGCTCGGTCGACGGAGTCGCGCTGGCCGACGGCACGACCATCGGCGCGCGAGTCGTCGTTGCCGGGTGCGATCCGTTCACCCTGCAGACGATGGCTGACCTGCCGCAGTCCATGACCGACCGGATCAACGGCTGGCAGCACCGAGGCACCACGATGAAGGTCAACCTCGCGCTGCGGGGGCTGCCGACGTTCACCTGCCTGCCCGAGGATCGCGGGCAGCACCAGGCGACCATTCACCTGCTCCCGCAGGGCGACGACGTACTGGCCCAGCTCCGGTCGGCGTACGCCGACGCGAAGGCGGGCCGGCTCGCCGACTTCCCGACCATCGAGTGGTACATCCACACGACGCTCGACCCGTCCCTGCAGAATGCGACGGGCCACCACTCGTCGGCGCTGTTCGTGCAGTGGGCGCCATGGGAGATCGCCGGCTCGTCGTGGGAGGCGCAGCGGTCGGCGTACGTCGATCGGCTGCTCTCGGTCTGCGACCAGTTCGCGCCGGGCACCTCCGACCTCGTCGCCGATGTGTTCGCCCTCGCACCGCCGGACATCGAGCGGCACTTCGGGATCCGCCGCGGCCACATCCATCACGTCGACAACGCAGTCGCGTTCGCCGACCGGATGCCGTACGCCACAGGGATCGACGGGCTCTATGCGGCCGGCGCGGGATGCCACCCGGCCGGATCGGTCATCGGCGCGGCCGGGCACAACGCCGCGATGCGCGTTCTCGCCGATCTCGCGGTTTCGGTTCCAGCGTAAATCGGACCTGGACACGCATATCGCCAAGGGTCGACAGTCTGGGAACGCGATTCCCCCGCGTGCGCCGCCCTGGAGGCCCCGATGAGCCGGATCGAATTCCCCTCGATCGACAGTGACGTAGCCGAGCGCGAGGCGGTCCGAGCCGCGACGGTGATGCGCGACGAGGCGCTCCGGGCAGCGGACGAGGCGGCCGCCCGCGCGGAGAGCCAGGCCCGCGCGATCAAGGCGGCGGGCGTTGCCCGCGCCGATGCGATCCGCGCCGCGACACTCGCGCGCGCGGCGAAGCTCAAAGTCGTCCAGCGGATGGAAGACGAGGCCCTGCACGAAGCGGCCGGCGCGCGCGTTGCCGCGGTGAAGGCCGCAGCGACGGCGTACGACGAGGCGCTCCAAGCGGCAACGGCCGCCTTCGACGAGGCGCTGTGGACGGCGGAGGCGCAGGCCACCGACGCAACCGAGCGGGCGCAAGCAGCCGCGCTCGCCGCCGCTGAGGAAGCGCACCGCACGGCAGTCGAGGCGGCATCAGTCGTGGAGAGCGCCGCGATCGCCCGTGCACAAAGCCTGCGCGAAGCGGCGGCGGCTCATGCCGGCTCGGTCTGGGAAGCGTCCGTCGCGCGCGTCGAGAGCGGGCGCGCGTCGGCACGCGACTACGAACTGGCCGGCCGGCAGGCCCAGCAGGCACGCGCCGCAGCGATCCGCCAACTGTCGAGCGATCAGGACGAGGCGATGAGAGCAGTCCAGTTGGCGTACGACGCGGCGCTGCACGATGCGGAAACCGTTGCCGTCGAGTTGCCCGCTCAATCCGCCGCGGCTGAAGTTGACATCACCGAAGGCGAAGGTTCGCTGACTCGCGAGGACCTGGCCGCCGACGGCGTCCGGTAGAGCGCCCCGCCGCGGCTAGGGTGAGGTCTGGCGACCTCGGGAGGACTCTGTGCGCTTCGGTCTGTTCGGCACCGGCTTCTGGGCGGAAGAAACGCACGGCGCAGGGCTTGTCCGCAGCAGTGACGTGGAACTCGTCGGCGTTTGGGGACGCAACCCGGCGAAAGCGGCGGCACTCGCCGAGAAACTGGGCAGCCGCCCGTACGACGAGGTCACCGCGCTCATCCACGATGTCGACGCGATCGCCGTAGCGCTGCCCCCCGACGTACAAGCTGCCATTGCCGCGGAAGCGGCCGAGGCGGGCAAGCACCTGCTGCTCGACAAGCCGCTGTCCTTCACCGTGGCCGACGCCGATCGAGTCGTCGCCGCCGCGGAGGCGCTGCACGTGGCGTCGCGCGTCTTCTTCACCTCGCGCTTCTGCCCGGAGATCGAGGATTGGCTGCAAACCTTGGCATCGGACGCCGACTGGGACGGCGCGCACATCACCATGCAGTACAACATCTACATCGAGGGCAATCCGTACGGCGGCTCGCAATGGCGCAAGGACCGCGGCGCGCTGTGGGACATCGGTCCGCACGCGCTGTCGCAACTCATCCCGGTTCTCGGCCCCGTGCGACGTATCGTCTCTTCCGCCGGGCGCGGCGACATGGTGCACCTGGTCTTCACGCATGACTCCGGCGCAACCAGTACGGCCACCCTCAGCCTGACCACGCCCGAACCTGCCATGCACGGCGACCTGTACTTCTTCGGCCCGCGGGGTATCTCGCGCAAGCCGGACGGCGTGACGACTCCCGGCGAGGCCTTCGACAACTGCCTGCGTGAACTGTTGGAGGCGATCGACAAGGGTGAGAGCGTGGACCGCGCCGACGTGCACTTCGGGCGCGACGTCGTCGCGATCCTCGCCGACGCCGACGCCCAACTCAGTCGCGCTGTCAGAGCTGGTCGACGGCCGTGACGCGTACGACGGCCGTGCCATCCTCGTCCGATGCTGCCAGGTCGACCTCAGCGCTGATCCCCCAGTCATGGTCGCCGGCCGGGTCGTCGAGGATCTGCCGGACCACCCACCTGCCGGGGTGTTCCTCGATCATCAGCAGGGCGGGACCGCGCGCGTCGGCGCCCGTGCGGATCTCGCGGTGTTCCTCGAAGTAGGGCTCCAGCGCGGCGCGCCAGCTCTCGGCGTCCCACCCGTCGTGCGCGTCGAGCTCGCCGAGAAGGTCGTTGCGGCGCTGCGCGGCCAGCTCGACCCGGCGGAAGAGCGCATTGCGAACCAGCACCCGGAATGCACGTTTGTTGGCGGTCACCGGCGGCGGCCGCTCGTCGATCGGCGCGACCTCAGGAACATCGGCCGGGTTCGCGAGCTGCTCCCATTCGGTGAGCAGGCTGGAGTCGACCTGCCGGACCAGCTCACCGAGCCAGGCGGTGAGGTCGACCAGCTCATCGGTGCGCGCGTCGTCGGGAACGGTGTGCCGCAGAGCGTTGAACGTGTCCGTGAGGTAGCGCAGCACCAACCCTTCTGACCGCGCGAGTTGATAGAAGCCGACGTACTCGACGAACGTCATCGCGCGTTCGTACAGGTCGCGGACGACCGACTTCGGCTTGAGCGCGTAGTCGAGCACCCACGGATGCCCGCGCCGGTACGCGTCGTACGCCGCCGCCAGCAGCTCTTCGAGTGGCTTCGGGTAGGTGACCTGGTCGAGCAGATCCATCCGCTCGTCGTACTCGATGCCGTCGGCCTTCATCTGCTGGACCGCTTCGCCGCGGGCCTTGAACAGCTGCGCCGACAGGATTTGGCGCGGGTCCTCGAGCGTCGCTTCGAGGATGGACACAACGTCGAGCGGGTAGCTCGGCGAGGCGACGTCGAGCAGCTCGATTGCCGCGAGCGCAAAAGGCGACAGCGGCTGGTTCAGAGCGAAGTTGGCCTGCAGGTCGACAGTCACCCGGGCGATCCGGCCTTCGGCGTCCGGCGTATCGAGCCGTTCGACGACGCCAGCTGCTGCCAACGCCCGATAGATCGCGATCGCCTGCCGGGCCATCCGCAGCTGTGCCGGCCGGTGCTCATGGTTTTCGGTCAAGAGTCGACGCAGCGCGAGGAAGGCGTTGCCCGGCCGCTCGATGACGTTGAGCACCATCGAGTGGGTCACGCCGAAGCTCGACGTCAGTGGCTCGGGCGGCGCGCTGACAAGGCGGTCGAATGTGGGCTGCCCCCAAGACACAAAGCCTTCGGGCGGCTTCTTGCGAACGACGTTGCGCCGCTTGCGCGGGTCGTCACCGGCCTTCGCCAGCAGTCGCTCGTTTTCCACCGTGTGCTCCGGCGCTTGTACGACGACGGTGCCGACAGTATCGAAACCGGCCCGGCCTGCGCGCCCCGCAATCTGGTGGAACTCGCGTGCCTTGAGCAGCCGCGTCCGGGTGCCGTCGTACTTGCTCAACGCCGTGAACAGCACGGTGCGAATCGGGACGTTGATGCCGACGCCGAGGGTGTCGGTGCCGCAGATCACCTTCAGGAACCCAGCCTGCGCAAGGAGTTCGACGAGCCGGCGGTACTTCGGCAGCATGCCCGCGTGATGGACGCCGATACCGTGCCGCACCAGCCGCGACAGCGTCTTGCCGAAACCCGCGGTGAACCGGAAGTCGCCGATGAGTACGGCGATCGCATCCTTCTCGGCTCGGGTGCAGACGTTGAGACTCATCAGCGCCTGCGCGCGCTCGATCGCGGCAGCCTGGGTGAAGTGGACGACATAGATCGGCGCCTGGGCCGTCGTCAGTAGTTCCTCGAGCGTCTCGTGCAGCGGCGTCGTCACGTACGAGTAGAACAGCGGCACCGGCCGATCGCCGGAGGAGACAACCGCGGTTGGCCGGCCGGTGCGAGCGGTGAGTTCGGCTTCGAAGAAGCTCACGTCACCAAGCGTCGCCGACATCAGCAGGAACTGCGCCTGGGGCAGTTCGAGCAACGGCACCTGCCACGCCCAGCCGCGTTCGGGCTCGGCGTAGAAATGGAACTCGTCCATCACGACCTGGCCGACGTCTGCGGCCGCGCCCTCGCGGAGTGCAACATTGGCAAGGATCTCTGCGGTGCAGCAGATGATCGGTGCCGTCGGGTTGACGCTCGCGTCGCCGGTCATCATGCCGACCCTGTCGGCGCCGAAGATCGCGCACAGCGCGAAGAACTTCTCCGAGACCAACGCTTTGATGGGCGCCGTGTAGAACGTCCGGCGGCGTTGGGCGAGCGCGGCGAAGTGCGCTCCGGTGGCGACCAGTGACTTCCCGGACCCGGTCGGCGTACTGAGGATGACGTTGGATCCCGAGACGATCTCGATCAGCGCCTCCTGCTGCGCCGGATAGAGCACGAGTCCTTGCCGCTCGGCCCAGGCGGCAAAGGCGGCGTATAACGCGTCGGGGTCAACTGTGTCGGGAATCAGGTCCGCAAGGGTCACGGTGTTGAGCGTAAGCGTGCTAGCGGTGCTCGGGATTCTCGAAATCGAAGCGGCACCCAGCGTCCCACTCCGATCGTTGGTTCCCGTGGGCCGGCACGCCGCCGGCGTCCCTGAGCATCCGGGCAAGGTGCAGCAGGTTCCACGTCATGAACGTGGTGTTGCGGTTGGTGAAGTCATTGTCGGGCCCACCCGACCCCTCATCGAGGTACGAGGGACCAGGACCGGCCTCACCGATCCAGCCGGCGTCCGCCTGCGGTGGAATCGTGTAGCCGAGGTGCTGAAGCGAGTACAGGATGTTCATCGCGCAGTGCTTGACGCCGTCCTCGTTGCCGGTGATCAGCGCGCCGCCCACGCGGCCGTAGTAGGCGTACTGGCCGCGCTCGTTGAGCTGCGCTGAATTGCCGTAGAGCCGTTCCACGATCTTGGTGCACACCGAGGATTTCTCGCCGAGCCAGATCGGCGTCAGCAGCACCAGGATGTCGGCCGCCATGACCTGCGCGAAGATGGCCGGCCAGTCGTCGTGCTCCCAGCCGTGCTCGGTCATGTCGGGATAGACCCCCGGCGGTATGTCGTGGTCGACCGCGCGGATGACCTCGACCTGCACTCCCTGCTTCCGCATGATCGCGATCGAGCGGTCGGCAAGTCCTTGTGTGTGCGACCGGTCGGGCGATCGCTTGAGAGTGCAGTTGATGTAGACCGCACGCAGGTCGTCGTACGTGGCGTGGTCGGGCACAGCGCCTCCTCGAATCGGGGTTTCGCGATCATCTCGCGGAGCCTCCCCCGCTGTGCATTACCGTTCGATGAACACCCAGGAACGGGCATTTCGACTGCCACGCGCGAGGCGCGTAGCCTTGACCGTTGATCAGCGGCGTCCACCTCCACGCGAAAGAGGGCGACTTCCTCGGTGTCCAGCCAGTCCGATCGCTTGGCGTCCTTCGGTACGAACGTCTGGCTCGTCGACGAGATCTACCGCCAGTACCAGACCGATCCCAACTCGGTCGACGAGGCCTGGTGGGACTTCTTCGCGGACTACGACCCTGCGGAGGTCGGTACGCCGATCAACGGCAATCGCGCGCCCGAGCGAGCGCCGTCGCCCCCGCCGGCCGCAGATGCGCCGGAGTCCGCGCCGGCCTCCGTCGCTCCCGCTGTCGCCGCGCCAACACCGGCAGCCCCGCCAAAGGCGGCACCTGCGCCGGCTGCGACACCGACAGCGACACCGGCAGCGGCACCTGCGCCGGTAGCGGCCCCGACGCCGGCAGCGCCGCCCGCGAACATCCCGGCCGGCGCGCAGGCCAGGCCGCTCAAGGGCGCCGCCGCTCGAGTCGTCAGCAACATGGAAGCCAGCCTGCACGTTCCCACCGCGACGAGCGTGCGCGCGGTCCCGGCCAAGTTGCTCGAGGACAACCGCACCGTCGTCAACCGCCATCTTGCGCGCGGACGCGGGGGCAAGGTCAGTTTCACGCACCTGATCGGCTTCGCGATCGTCCAAGCCGCGAAGCTGATGCCGGAGATGAACAACGGCTACGCGTCGGTCGACGGCAAACCGCAGCTCGTCGTACCCGAGCACGTCAACCTCGGCCTCGCGATCGACCTCGCCAAGGAAGATGGCACCCGGCAACTACTCGTGCCCAACATCAAGGGCGCGGAGACGATGGACTTCGCCGCGTTCTGGGCGGCGTACGAGGACGTTGTACGCCGGGCGCGCGGTAACAAGCTCACTGCTGACGATTTCGCCGGCACGACCATCACCCTCACCAACCCCGGCACCATCGGCACGGTGCACTCGGTGCCGCGCCTGATGGAGGGCCAGGGCTGCATCGTTGGCGTCGGCGCGATGGAGTACCCGGCCGAGTACCAGGGCGCGAGCCTGCAGACCCTCGCCGAACTCGCGGTCAGCAAAGT
>JBDSAK010000032.1:0-9443 GCA_039922195.1 Mycobacteriales bacterium | reverse complement strand
CGGTTTCGTGTGGGCGGCGGATTCCACCGCCGGCGAGCTGGTGCGGATCGACCCCATGCAGAACCGCGTCATCTCGCGGCACCGGGTCGCTGGGAGCGGCGATCGTTCGGCCGTGGGCCTGGTCTCTGACGGGTCGTCGTTGTGGACCACCGCCGGCGGACTCGTCAGGGTCGATGCGCTCTCGGGTGAGACGACTGGCACCTACGCCGGGGGCCACCCCAGGACCTGGGACCGGCTCGCGATCGGCGAAGGGTCGCTCTGGGCCGTGTGCTGTGTCGGCGCCTCGCTGCAACAGATCGACCCGGAATCAGGACGGGTAGCGGCCACGGTCCCATTCCCTGTTCAGGTGCCGAGTTCGGGTATCGCGGTGGGTCATGGCGCTGTGTGGGTCAATGCGATCGGCGGCGGCGACGGCGTACTGCGCTTCGACCCCGTCACCAAGGCTGAGACGCTGACCAGCGTGGCGTACGTCGGCGGGAACGCGCAGGGCAATATTGCGGTGACCGACGACGCCGTGTGGGCCGAAGCCGGCGACACGCTAGTGCGAATCGACCCCGACACACGCGAAGTCACCGGGAAGATTGGACTCCCGGCGAACTCCACGGTCTCGAACATGGCTGGGCAGGGCGACACCCTCTGGGTCGTCGCCGCCGCGGCGAACCGCCTGTGGCGAATCGACTCCCGGACGTCCCGCATGACCGGCGTGGTCGAGGTCGCGGGGCCACTAGCCGTCGTGGCAACCACGGATGCCGTCTGGGTCGCGGGCACAGACGGCCTGCATCGCGTCGACCCGGGGTTGATGTCGGGTCCAGAACCGGCACCGGATCCGGCGATCTTCGAGGTCGTCGGCATCCGCGCGGCCGTGCCGGCCGGCTGGCACGCGCGATCCCTGGGCACCACGATGATCTCCACCGGTGGCTACGCCGCCATTCAGCTCGCCTCGTTCAGCTTTGACGTGGATCCGGGCGCCGAGGACCCGATACTCGCGATGGACGAAACGGGTGTGGTGCTCACCATCGAGCCGAATTTCCACATCGTGCCGCCCGCCGACCGGGACGTCGCCGTGGCGCTCGGTCGGGAGGACGTCATCACCGGCGCGGCGGTGCCGCGCGGACGAGCACTGGCCGGTAAGGCATTTACCGCGCTGTCGGGCGCGGCGTTCACCGTCGAGGCGCACTTCGGCAAGGAGGACCTCGATGCCGCCGACTTCGCCCGCGTGAACGCCGTTCTGGCCGGCGTACGCATCGACATACCGGCTCCTCCCGCGAGATCGAAGTCGGTCGCCCCCGGCCTGGTGGAGCCGCGTACTGGCACCGTGACATGGGCGGAGTTCACGACCTTGGGGACCGGAACAACACTCGACGTGACGAGAAAGGGCAGTGCGGTTCGCAGCCAGGAGAGCTTCGACTCTCTGTTCGTCGACGACTACCACTTGGCCGGCAAGGCACCGCGACTACCGCCAAAGTGGGGCGCAATCTTCGTGACGCTGCCGCCCGCGAGTTGTCCGCTGCCGACCGACGTCATCCGCCTCGAGGTCGTCGAACTGCTCGGCGACGCCGGAGCATCGACTTACCTCGCGGTCGCGGTCATCGACCCAGCGCTGGCAACTCGTAAGTGCTCCGGGGAGGTGCCCGGCGGGCACTCGGTCTTCGCGGTTGCTGTGCCCCCCGACGTAGCGGCGAGGGTAACCGGCGCCGCCGCGCGGCTTGCCGACGAGCCGCTCCTGCTCCCGCCGGGCACCCACTAGAACCCCCGTGCAGCGGGGGCCGCCCGTCATCGTTCGACTTCTTGTGCGGCTCGCGCGAGGAGTGTTGTCGCCCATTTCAGGGCGTCGGTTGCCTTGTTGGTCCCCACGACGGTGACGCCGTAGTGCGCGGCGCTCTTGAGGTCGATCAGGCGCAAGAACGTGGCGGCGAGTTTGTTGCCGTCGTGTGCAGCGCCGCGTAGAAGTTCTGCTGCGGCGCGATGGTCGTCGCCGCGGTGGATCTGCCCGAGCCCGCTGGCGCTTAACGCGTCGGACGCCGCGATTCCGGCGAGTACGGCGAGGCCGGCCGCGACGTTGGTGAATTCGGTCTTGTCGTGCTCGTCGAGGACGAGTTCGGCGACTTCGAGGTAGGCGCGCGCAGCTCGCAGGCGCTGTCGTGCGTCTGATGGTCCGGCAGGTGTCGTCCGCTGCTTAGGCAAGGTGTGCGCCTGCAAACGCGGCTGGTGGGAGCAGGGGCGTTCGCGCGACTTCGATGCCGTCGCGACGGACTTCAGTCAGAAGCTTCAGCAGGTCGTCGCTCGGGTCTGACCACTCGTAGAACGAGAGATCCACGACTTGCAGCGGGTTGCCGGTCCACCGGTGGACGAGGTCGCGGAGGCGGTCGACCTGTTCGTGCCAGAGGTCGGAATCGGGCGGGGTGAACCGTTTCGCGGTCTGGGTGGCGGTCACTTCGCGGACGAATTGCATCAGCGCGCCATCGTCTGTCTTTCGGCTGGGCTGCTCGCCTCGTAGGGGCGTGTGGACAAGGAGCAGGTCGATGTCGCTGTTGTCGTCGCCGTCACCCCGAGCGGCGGATCCGAAAACGCATCCGAAGACCGGCTCCTGCCGCCAGGTGGCTAATTCGGTGCGAAGGCGTCGCCACAGTTCCAGGCGCAGGTCTCTGAGGATCTCCGCGGCGGGGGCTGCAATGTGGTCGCGGTTCAGTTCGTGCACGCGGTTCCGCCCGACTTCGGTTGCGCGCACGATGCCCTGGTCGATGAGGCGGGCGATGGCGCGGCGGAGGCCGATCTCCGATCCGCGGGCGGCTTTTGCGGCGACCTCGCTGACGGTGAGTGGGCGACCGGCGGCAGCGAGAACGGAAAGGACTGTGCCGTCCAGGGTCGCAGTGATCGCTCGTGTCGGATCAGATAGGTTCATATCGCAAACTATATCTCACGATACTTTTGTATAAGGAAAACTTCGACTACGGAGTTCCGGGCCATCGCCGCACATGAGCCGGGACGGCGTCAGCCGGCTGACCTCGTAGGCCAACCGGGACCCAGCAGCCCGTCCCCGTCACGCAACTCAACCTCGACTGCCCAGTCGCGCACGCAGATCACGCCTAGATATGAGGCAACCTCGCGATACTCCTCGTGCGTCTGCAGGTGGACAACATGCGGGAGGTGGCGATGGACGAGCAATTTGCTGTTTTCGTGCGTGCCGCGATGCCGCAGCTGTCCAAGTTCGGGCTCGCCCTGACGGGAAATCCCCACGACGGAGCAGATCTGGTGCAGTGCGCATTGGAATCGACTGGACGGATATGGCGCAGAGGGTCGGTCGCCACTGACCCGCTCGCGTACGTGAAACGCGCGATGGTCAACGCGCATGTCAGCCGGTGGCGCCGCATCCGCCGCGAGTGGCTCACCGACCGGCTCCCGGAACGTCGGTCAGCAGCCGCGCCCGAGCGTGCGTACGAACACCCCCTCTGGCTCGCGCTCGCGACCCTCCCGCCCCGCCAACGCGCCGTGCTCGTCCTGCGCTATTACGCCGACATGAGCGAAGCGGACATCGCGGCCGTGCTGGGGTGTGCGACCGGGACCGTCAAGAGTCAGGCGAGCAAGGGACTGGCGACGATGCGTCAACGAGCCGCCACAACGTCGGTGCTCGACGACGCCGGCATCCTGCCTCTGAAGGAGAACTAACGTGGGCGTGACCGAGGAACTCCGGGAAGTGCTCGAAGCGCGGACCCGAGATCACGAACCGGACTGGTTCCTCGCCGAATCGATCATCGAGCGCGTACCTAGGCAGCGCCGCCGTCGGCGAATGGCTGCGGGTGCGAGCGGCGTGCTTGCCGCCTTGGCCGCGATCGGCGTCCTTTCGCTCCGTCCGGATCGCGATTCCGCAGATCTGGCCGGCGGTCCGTTGAACCAGTCACCAGGCTGCGCGGCGCTCGAGGTGCGTTCCCTCGGTGCCGGTTTTCCGGACGCCGCGCCAACTAGCTTCCTCGTGCTGCTCGCGAACACCTCCAGCGCCGACACCTGTGAGCTTCGCGGACCGCTCCAGCTCAGACTTTTCGCTCCTGACGAACTCGACGTCGACCGGCTGCGCAATCCGCGCGCCGAGGAACCCGTCGACATTCGTCCTGGCGGAGTGCTCGCGGTGTTCCTCGAGTGGGACAACTGGTGCGGTAGGCCGGTTTCCGCCGCGCGAATGCGGATCGGCGTGCCGGGCGGCTCAGATCTGGAGACGCGGGAGTTCCAGCCTTCCCCGGCGTGCCGCGACGTAAATTTCCGGTCCACGTTGCGGGTCCGTGATCGCGATCTCACCGACGACGGTGCGACTGGTTCGGCATCGCCCTCGGCCACTCCCACACAGGCTGGACAGGAGGATCCGGTGCTGCCGGGCGGCGACGCAGTAACCAGGCTCGGCACGCCGATTCGCAAGGACGGCGTCGGCCCACAGCTGGTGCGTCTCGGTCCGCCGCCGGCCGGCGCGACACACATCGGTATCGAGTTCTCGTGCCTCACCGCCGGCTCGTTCGAGTTCGCCGACGGCTCGAGCATGACGTGCACGGCCGACGACGTCCCCGTCGAAGGACAACCCGCCGCCTTGAAGCACCGCCTACCGCTGGCGCCGGGCCAGAACAGCACGACCATTTCGACGGACGGGAATGCCCGCTGGCGATTGCTCGCGGCCTACGCGCGCGTGGAGAAGACCGCCTGGGGTGTCAACGAACGCGGTGAGACTTACGGCGTCGCGAACGCCGACGGCACGCCGGACCTGGTCGCAGTCGTGGCCACCGACGGGAACTCGGGCTACGCGTACGCGGGATCCCTCGAAGAAGCGTCACGGCCGACCTCACCAGCCGAAGCAGCGACCTGGGCGCCGGCGCCGCGTGCGCCGGTACCGGTGTATGAGTCAGATGGGCGCACGGTTGTCGGCGAGTTCACCTTCGGCACGCGATGACGCGGAGGTGCGGGCCGACGGACGCGTCAACCGCGCCCGCTACCTGGAGCTATTTCTGGGTCAATCTTTCTGCTCGTTGAGCTTGCCGCGCAGCTGCAGGACGGCCTTGGTGTGCATCTGGCAGATGCGGCTCTCGGTCACGCCGAGCACCTGCCCGATCTCGGCCAGCGTCAGGCCCTCGTAGTAGTACAGGGTGACGACGATCTTCTCGCGCTCGGGCAGAGTGTTGATGGCCTTGGCGAGGAGGTACTTCGTCTCCTCGGTCTCGAACGCCATCACCGGGTCTTCGGCCTTGGTGTCCTCCAGCGTGTCGACCAGGGAGAGCTTGTCGCCGCGCTCCCCGCCGACGTTGAGCAGCTCGTCGAGCGCGACCACGTTGACGAAGGACACCTGGCTGAAGATCGCGTGCAGGTCCTCGAGCGAGATGCCCAGCTCTTGGGCGACTTCGGGCTCGGTCGGCGTGCGGTGCAGCCGGGCCTCGAGTGCTGCGTACGCCTTCTCGACCTCGCGCGCCTTGTAGCGCACCGAGCGAGGAATCCAGTCGATGGCGCGCAGCTCGTCGATGATCGCGCCCTTGATGCGCGAGATCGCGTAGGTCTCGAACTTGATCGCGCGGGCGAGGTCGAACTTCTCGATCGCGTCGATGAGGCCGAAGATGCCGTACGAGACGAGGTCGGCCTGTTCGATGTTGGGCGGCAGACCGACGCCCACGCGACCGGCGACGTACTTGACCAGCGGCGAGTAATGCAGGATCAGCCGCTCACGAAGCGACTGCTCCTTGGTGTCCTTGAACTCTTTCCAGAGGTCACCAATAGCGGTGTCGACGCCGGCGGGGTCGGTCTCCGTCGCGGAGATGAGCCGGGCGCGTGGGGTCGTGGTCGTGCCGCCGCTGGCGGACACGGCGTCAGGCTCGGGGGTGGGCTTGGTCATAAGAGATCTTCAGTCGCTCCGCGGAGACGTGCGTATAGATCTGGGTTGTTGCGAGCGTAGCGTGCCCGAGGAGCTCCTGAACGCTCCTTAGATCAGCTCCTCCCTCGAGAAGGTGCGTCGCGGCCGAATGCCGCAACCCGTGCGGGCCCATATCGGGCAGGTCGGGTACGGCGGCGATGCGGCGGTGAACCAGCCGGCGGACGGTGCGCGGATCGATTCGCGAGCCGCGTTCGCCCAGGAAGACGGCCGCTCCGCTGGCGGGGGTGACCAGGCTGGGGCGCCCCTCCGAGCGCCAGCGGTCGAGCGCCCGACGGGCCGGTCCGCCGTACGGGACGGTCCGCTGCTTCGATCCCTTGCCGGTGACCCGCAGGACCCGCCGGTCGTCGTCGATGTCATCTAAGTCGAGCCCGCACAGCTCGCTGACGCGTACGCCGGTCGCATACAGCGTCTCGAGAATCGCCCGGTCGCGGATCTCGATCGGTTCGTCGCCGGCTGGGGAGTCCATCAGCGCCGCGGCCTCGGCCTGGCGCAGCACTCGCGGCAGTTTCCTGGTCCGCTTGGGCTGACCGAGCCGCGCGCCCGAGTCCGCGGGCATCAACCCGACTCGGGCCATGTGTGCGGTGAACATCCGGGTCGCGGACGCTTTGCGCGCCAGGCTGGCCGGCGCGTAGCCCTGGGTGTGCATCTTCGCCAACCAGCTGCGCAGCGGCGCGTGACTCAGCTCCGCCGGGGACGTGACGCCTAGCCGCACGGCGTGCGCCAGCAGCGCCTCGATGTCGGCGAGGTAGGCGCGCACGGTCGCCGGTGACAGGCCGCGTTCGGCGGATAGATGCGTTGAGAAGATGTCGACAGCGTCGGCGAGGGCAGGTGGTAGCGCGACGGGGCCGGTGATGGGCAACGACGACATGCAGTGACCTTTCGTCACGCGCCGCGTCCGGTCAAGCGCAACGCGCCCCGTCAGCCAGATCCAGTCTCAGCTGCGCGCCTGCCGATGGGCCCCCTCGACCCGCTCGGTCGCGGCTCCCGACAGGTCGTTGTTCGCCCGGTAATGCCTCAGCGATGGAGCAGAATGGGCTCGTAGGTCACTCCGCTGAACCGAGGGCAGGGGTCATCACGATGTCGACAGCGACCGTCACCATCACCGACCACATCATCAGCACACTCTCGACGGGCGACTACATCAGACTGTTCGATCGCTCGGCGCCGGCTGTGCTGATCGACATGAACAGCCCGACCTGGCGGTTCCAAGCCCAGGGCAGGGACGACATCGTGGCCCACTTCGTCGACGAGTTCGCGCAGGTTCCCTCCGTACGGTGCACGCAGTTCCGGGTCCGCTCGGCGGGCAACCCGGTCGTCGTCGAAAGCGAATCCCGGTATGACGGTGACGACGGCGAATATCTGTGGCGGACAGTAGATATCGTCCAGACCCTCGACAACGAGATCGTCGAACTCACGCAGTATTGCTCGGGAGTCTGGGACCCCGCGACGGTCGCCCGACAGGCCGTCGAGGCACCGATGGTTCGCTGGTGACCGTCCGCTAGTACATCACTGCGCACTCTGGCGGTAGGCGCCGTCGACCCGCTCGACCAGCCCGGCCGCGACGAGGGCTCCCAGTGCTGGGCGCACGGACGACGGCGCCAGCCCACTCGTGCGAACGATGGCGTCGGTCGTCGCCGGACGGCGAGCGGGTACGGCGTCCAGCACCCGGCTCACCTCGGCCGACAGGGTGTCGCGGATCAGCTCGGGTCCGAACAGCGCCGGCGCGAGGTCGTCACCGATCCGGCCCACCGCTTCGATGATTTCCTCCGGGCGGGTCACGCAGATCGTGCCTTCACGGCGGAGCAGCTCGTGGCAGCCGGCAGACATCGCGGATGTGACCGGCCCCGGCACTGCCATTACCGGGCGTCCGATCGTGTCGGCATCGCGGGCGGTACGGAGTGCACCGCTGCGGACGGCCGCTTCGACGACGACCGTGCCCCGCCCGAGTGCAGCAATGACCCGGTTGCGGGTCAGAAATCGATGGCGCATCGGCGCGCAGCCCGGCGGCCACTCGCTCAGGACGACACCGCTTGCCAGGATCGCGGAAAACAGCGCGTCGTGGCCGCGCGGATACGGCACGTCGACGCCGCACGCGAGCACCGCGACGGTCGTTCCGCCCGCGGCGAGGGAACCGCGGTGCGCAGCGGCATCGATGCCGTACGCACCACCCGAAACCGTGTGCCAGCCGAGGTCGGCGAGTCCCGCGGACAGATCGGCGGCGATCGTCATTCCGTACGACGTCGCCGCACGCGACCCGACGACAGCGACGGAGCGGTGGGCAAGTGCCGCCAGGTCACCGCGGCCTCGCACCCACAGCGCGACGGGGGGCGCGGGCAGGTCGTCGAGCGACACCGGCCACTCCGCATCGCCTGGGCAGAGCAACCGGCCGCGTAGCGCAGTGATGGCCTGCAGGTCCGCGTCGGGCCTGGCTGCCTCGACCCGTGCCCGGGTGCGCGCCGCAAGCGGGCCTGAGACGTCCCCGACGACAAGCCGGCACCACGTGTCGACCGGGCCGACCGTCGCGAGCAAGATGCGCATGTCGATGTCGTCCGGCTCGCACACCCGCGTCAGGCCGGCACGAGCGACGCGTTCGATGCGGTCGACGCCGCTCACGCGGCGGCCTGCCGCAGATTGAGCGCCTCGTCGACGTCGACCCGCTCCGGAGCGTCGGCACCCCGCAGATCCGCCAGCGTCCACGACACGCGAATGACGCGCTCCAGTCCGCGCGCGGTGATGCCTCCGCTATGCAAAGCACGGTCGACCGACCCGAGTGCGGTCCGCGCCACTGGCCAGCGCTTGCGCAGCTCAGACCCGGGAACCTGTGCGTTCGTCGTCCACGGCGTGTCCGCGAGCCGCAGCCGCGCTCGGCCGCGTGCCTCCCGCACGCGCGCGGCCACGGTCGCGGACGCCTCAACCCCAGACCGGTCGCCGAAAAGGTCGGCGCGGGTGACGGCAGGGAGTCCGACTCGCAGGTCTATTCGGTCGATCAGCGGGCCGGACAACTTGGCGAGATATCGCCGCCGGGCGTTGGGGGCGCAGCTGCACAGTCGCGTGTTCGTGCCCGACGCGGCGCACGGACACGGGTTGGCGGCCATGACCAGCAGGAACCGGGCCGGGTAGACCGCCGTGCCGCCGGCCCGCGCGATGCGGATCTCGCCGGCCTCCAGCGGCTGTCGCAGGGCGTCGAGACTCACCCGGGCGAACTCCGGTGCCTCGTCGAGTGAAGCAAATTACGCGTCATATCCCAGCGGCGTGAGTCTGCGCATGCCAGGCTTTTTCAGCAGCAACCCGGCGGGACTGCTGCGCGTTGATACCAGGCGCCGGCGCCTCGCGGCGTCGGCAGCGTGTCTAGTCTCATCGGATGAAGCCGCGCGGCCGGCAACGATGTCGGCAACCATGGGGCAGCCCGCCCGGCACAGTACATATAGCAGTCTCGTCATCTGCGGAGTCCGCAATCTTCGTCGACCAACGACTCGCTGCACGGCGCTCGCTTCCCACAGCGCGACGGCGTCCCGGCGGCCGTACATCCGCGGCGAACCGCAGC
>JBDSAK010000031.1:0-10177 GCA_039922195.1 Mycobacteriales bacterium | reverse complement strand
CGTCACCAACGTCATCGCACCGACTCCCGACGCGCCGTGCGTGGCCGACTGGGACGCGACGTCGTACACCTCGAAGGTGCCGCACTGCCTCCGCCGGGTCGACCTCGACCTGCACTACCCGGCGGATCTGCGCAACGAGGTGCATGCGGATGGCCGGATCTGGTCGCGCGCGCTCTGGGACATCCGGCTCGCTCTCGGGGCGCACAAGGCCGACACGTTGATCCTGCAGTCCCAGTTCTCCTTCGCACCGGACACGACGTTCAACGCTGCGGCGGATGCCACGGTTCGGACGGCGCTCGCCTTCGCGGCGGACGGCAAGCTGACCGCGGCCGACGTTGCTGCTGTGCGCACGGCGTTCACCGACCGCGGCTTCACCGTCACGATCTAGCCCTCGTCGGTCGCCCGGGACGGGACGATCAGCGGCGGCAGCAGGAGGTGGACCAGCGGGCCGATGCCGGCGGCGTACACGATGGTTCCGATACCGACGTTGCCGCCAAGAGCCCAGCCGATCGCAAGCACCGCCACCTCCACCAGAGTGCGGACGACCCGAACCGAGTAGCCGCGCGCCGCGAGGCCGGTCATCAGCCCGTCCCGAGGTCCCGGACCGAGCCGGGCGCCGATGTACGCGGCGGTCGCGACGGCGTTGAGTCCGACGCCGATGACGAGGTACGCCGCTCGCAGCGGCATGCCCGCCGGCTCACCGATCACCGCGAGGCAAGCGTCGAGGGCAACTCCGATCACGATGATGTTGCTGATCGTGCCGAAGCCCGGCCGTTGCCGTAGCGGGATCCAGAGCAACAACACGATCAGGCCGACGATGTTGACCCACTGCCCGATAGAGATCACGGTGTGGTTGGCGAGGCCCTGATGCAGCACATCCCACGGCGCGATGCCCAAGGCGCCGCGCACCAGCAACGCGTCGCTGAAGCCGTAGAGCGTCAAGCCGATGAAGAGCTGCAGCAGTCGCCGGCCGAGGCGGTCAGACACCCGTGACGCGAACGCCGGAGCGGGTCTTGTAGCGCTTGTTGATGCCGATCAGCACCAGGGTGAGCGACTCGAGCACGCCCGACAGTGCGAGCGGCCCGACCTCGATGCCGCGCATCCCCCTGATCTCGGCCGCGAGCCGGCACACGACCTCGTTGGCCTGGCGGTCATCACCGCACACGAGCACGTCGGTGGGGACCGAAGCAGCGGATCCGAGCAGCTTCTTCGCGGAAACGTCGTGAAACGCGGACACCAGCGTGCTCTTCGGCAGAACGGCTGCGGCTTCCTCCGCCGCGCTGCCCTCGGGTACGGCGATCATGCGCGGGCCAGCGGGACCGAACGTCATCGGGTTGACGCAGTCGACCACGATCTTGCCGGCTAGCTCCCCGACCAGCGACGCCAGCAGGTCGCGGTGCCCGTCGTACGGCACCGCGACAATGACCAGATCCGCGCTCGCGGCGTCCGCGTTGCTCCCTCCGGTGATCGGCAGCCGTCCCCTGGACGGCTGGAGCTCCGCGGCGGCGGTCGCGGCTCGAGCGGCATCCCGCGACCCGAGGATGACGTCGTGCCCGGCACGGGAGAGCCGCTTGGCGAGGCCGCGACCCTGCTCCCCTGTGCCGCCCAGAATGCCCAGGCTCTGCACGCGCCGGGTGCCGAGCTCCGGGTTCGCCGTCACGGGCGCTCACCGTCGTCGGCGAGCGCTGCGTCGATCCGGTCGAGTACGACGTCGATGATGCGCCCATCGATGTTGAGCGGCTCGGTAATCGTCCAGCGGACGTTCGGATACTCGTGCGCGACCTTCTCGATCTCGTTGGGAATGTCGGCATACGTGTGGTTGCCCGGGTAGAGAAAGTACGGGTGCACCACGATGTCGGTACAGCCCTCGCGGACGAGGATCTTGAATCCCTCGCTGATCGTCGGGCGGGCGATCTCGAGGTACGCCGCCTCGACCGACTGCCACCCCAGTCGTTCGCGTACGTCGTTGGCCACCTCCATGAGCATGTCGTTGGCCTCGGAGCGGCGCGAACCGTGCCCGATGATGAGAAGTCCTGGATGCGATCCGATCGCGGCGTCGAGTGTCATGTCCCTATCCTGCCCCGTCGGCGGCATCATGGGCGCGTGAGATATGACGAGCTGAGCGCACTGCGCCCGTTGCTCGAAGCCGCCGGCATCGAGGACGACGTCGTCGAGCTCGCGACGGCCCTCGGCAGCGCCCCGCACGGCCCGGGTGGCCTGCTCATCGTCGGCACGCCGCAGGACGAGCCGTGGCACTTCACCGCCCACCTCGCGGACGAGTCGAGATGGAACGACCGGCCCGACCTCGAGCCCACGCTCGTGCGCTGGAACGTCCCCGCCGGCGCCCCGGCGCATCTCGCCGTTGGCTTGGAGCGGCTGGAGGCGGCGCGCCGCTCGGAGACCGTGTTCGTCGTCGCCCCGACGCAGGCATCAGAAGGGCTGCTCGAACGAGTTGCCGACGCACGCCGGATCGGCGCTCTGGTCCTGTCGGTGCACGGTGGCGATCCGCAACTGCACCAGCTCGCACACGAATCCGTCGGCGTACCGGACACGCGGGCCTCGTACCTCGAGATCGTGCAACACGTCGTCAGCGAAACCGCCCCGGGCCAGAGCGCGAGCCGGCGTTCGCTGCGCGCCCGCGTCAACCGGCTGCTCGACACAGCGCAAGGTCTGCGCGGCGTCGGCGGTCCAGCACGTGGCGGCAGCAGACCGCGCTGGTGACCGAAACCGCTAGCCGCAGGTCACTTCGGCCGGCGCGCCGTCTTCGGTCGGGACCTCGACGTCCTGGGTGACCGTGCCGTTCGCGGCGATCCGCTGCGTGATGAATGGCGCGACGTTGGTGACTCGGCCGCCCGAGGTGCTCACCTTCACCCGGCAGTTGCCCCTGCCGGCCCGCTCGCCGGCGTTGCTCACGCGGACGGTGAGTGTCACGCCGGCGCCGTTCGGACGCTGGCTGAGGATCTCGCCCTTGAACGGACCCACCTTGCGGACGGAGAAGGAGAAGATCAGTCCCATCAGGACCACCCCGACGACGACGACCGCGGCCATCGTGCCGTGCGTCTGAATCACCGACGGAGCGGCGGGGCGCTGGACATCGGCGTCGAGATCGGTCACGCCGTCGGCGAAGGGGGTCTCGCAGCGAACGCACACCTGCAGGTCGCCGCGTCGTGCCGTGCCGCATCGAGTGCACCGGTCCACAGCCATAGCACCAGTTTACGTTGCACCCAAGGAAGCTCAGACCACGGCGAACTCGACGGTGCCCGCGGCCGGATCGGCGGCGTCGAGGCGCACGCGAATCGTGTCGCCGAGGGGCAACTTGCCCTTGACGCGAGCGCGGACCGCAGGCTCAGCGATCTGTGCGATGCCCCCGTCGTCGTCGACATCGGTCACCACCGCATCAAAGGCCGAACCCACATGCGCCGACAGCACGGCCGCCTCGACGTAGTCGAGAACAGCCCGGTCGAGGGACCTGGCCCGCCGGTCGGATGCGCTCATGACAGCCGGCAATTCCGGAAGGGTGCGGCGTACCCATGCCGGTACGTCGACGCCGCCACAGACGGCGACGCAGACCTCGGACACATAGCGGTCCGCGAGCCGGCGAAGCGGCGCTGTCGCATGGGCGTACGGCGCAGCTATCGCACTGTGCTCGGCGTGCTCTGGTGGGGTGCCGTCGAACGCGACGTAACCCGCACCACGCAGCAGCGTTGTGGAGACGGTCAGCAACGCTGCATGGG
The DNA here is from genome assembly GCA_039922195.1 of Mycobacteriales bacterium. Classification (GTDB taxonomy): domain Bacteria; phylum Actinomycetota; class Actinomycetes; order BP-191; family BP-191; genus JBDTYE01. The sequence continues at coordinate 6,443 of JBDSAK010000031.1, read as the reverse complement.
TCGGCTTCGCGCGGTCCAGCGTCCGGATGAAGTCCTGGTATGACTGGCTCTGCGGCCAGTCGACGCCAAGCGCGACCGCGGTGCGACGCAGCGCCTCGATTGACTTGGGATCGGGATTCGGCAGGGTGCGCAGCAGGCCGACGCCCGCGTCGAGCATCAACCGGGCGGCCGCCATACCCGTCAGCAAGCTGATCTGCGCGTTGCAGTCCTCGATCGGCAACGGTGTGCGGTACTGCAGGTGGTAGCTCCCGTTGGCCGCGATGACTTCCTGTTCGGGTACATCGAGACTGATCCCGCCGCGGGCCCGCTCGATGGTCTGCCGCAGCGCGCCCACCTCGCGCAGCAGCGTCACCGATTCGTGGCCGCCCCGGTCTGTCTCCGCCTCTTCGTAGGTGAGCCGCGTCCTGCTGCGGACGATTGCCCGCCGGACGACCGTCCCGGTCAGCACCCCCTGCGCGTCGAGTTCCATGCGCCAAAGCACCGAGGGGCGCGTCTGATCGGGCAGCAGACTCGCGGCGCCCTCACTGAGGACGGGCGGATACAGCGGCGTACGCAGGTCGGGGCTGTAGAGAGTCTGTCCACGCGCCTGGGCCTCCGTGTCGAGGAGGCTGCCGTCGTCGACGAAGAAGCCGGGATCGGCGATCGCGTAGTGAACCGTGAAACCGTCGCCGCGGCGGGCAATGTGCATGGCCTGGTCGAGATCCATGCTGCCCGGCGGGTCAATGGTCAGGAATTCGATCCCGGTCTCGTCGGCGTGCTCTCCGCCGGGGCGTCTGGTCGCCACCGACTCGGCCTGCGCGACCACCTCGCCAGGAAAGTCTTGCGGCAGCTCGAGCTTGTCGCGCACCCGGGCAAAACCGGCGGTGAGCTCCGTCGCCGTCGGCGGCACGCTCACGCGGAGATTCGGGGTCACCGCGTCTCCTGCAAGATCATCAATCCACTCTATCGGGACCGGCGCGCCCTGCCGACGCGTCGGACCTGCCCAGCTACCTTCGGATGCATGCAAAGTCACGAGTACGGCGGCGACGTGCTGGCCGGCGCTCGGCGTCCTGCTCGTGCGGTGCCGCGTGAGCTAGCTGCCACGGTCGGTGAGGTCGTCGAAGCGGAAAGCACCGGCTTCACGGGCGAAATCGTGGAGGTCACAAAAGACACCGTGACTCTGCTCGGCCGCGCTGACCGGGTTCGGGTGTTCCCCCTGGTCGCAGGGGGCTTCTTGCTGGACGGCGAACCGGTGACGCTCGTTCGGCCGACGGCGGCCGCAGCGCCCGTCCGGCGTACCGCCTCGGGTTCGATCGCCGTATCCGCCCGCGCGCGAGTGGCGCGGGCAGGGCGCATCTACGTCGAAGGAAAGCACGACGCCGAGCTCGTCGAAAAGGTGTGGGGCGATGACCTGCGCTCGGAAGGTGTGGTCGTTGAATCGCTGGACGGCATCGACGATCTCGAGGAGGTGGTCCGCGCGTTCGATCCGTCACCGCAGGCCCGGCTGGGAGTGCTCGTCGACCATCTCGTAGCCGGCTCGAAGGAAAGCCGCATCATCGCGGGCATCCACCATCCACACGTGCTCATCCTCGGACACCCGTACGTCGATGTGTGGCAGGCAGTGAAGCCGGCGGCCGTGGGCATTGCGACGTGGCCGGTAGTCCCCCGTGGCACCGACTGGAAGCGCGGAGTCTGTGACGCGCTCGATATCGTCGACTCGCCCGCCATGTGGCATCGCATCCTGCGGTCCGTGTCGACGTACGCCGATCTGGAAATCCCGCTCCTGCAGGCGGTCGAGCACCTGATCGATTTCGTTACGGCGCGGCCGTAGCTGGCGGCGCATAGACCGTCGCCTTCTCGAACGAGCGCACCGGGTTCTGCTGCAGCCTCGGGGAGCCGCCGCTCTGGTCGTGGAAGAACACGTAGTACCTCGGTTGCGCCGTCGCGTCCCCGTCGGGAACGAAAACGACAGGGTGCGGCGTACCGCGCAGCGTCAGCAGCTGGGCGAGCCTCACCGCGGCCTCTTCGCTGTTGATGGCGATGGTTTCATCGGGCGGGATGTTGCGCGCCCAATCGCGCACGCCGACCACGGCGGCGTTTCGATCGATCTGCTCCCTGGTCATCTTCAGCGAGATGTAACCGGCCGCACCCAGCGTGAGGACCGCAGCGGCCGTCGTAACGTAAGTCGCCAGTCGAAACTCGGCCCGATCTTCCATCAGGACCATGCGGAGCACGCCGACCGAGAGCAACCAGATCGCCGGGGCGCCGTAGTAGCTGCCGGCCTGCCCCCACGGCAGCAGGTTGCCCAGATATAGGGCACCGCCGACCAAGAACACCCAGGCGAGCGGATCGCGCCAGGCGATGGTGCGCGGATCCGGACGAAGCGCGACGATCGCGAGGATCCCGACGAGGCCCGGCCACCTGATGAGCGGCAGCGCTGATTTGATCGCCACCGAGACGTTCGCGAACGACAGCCCCTGCGTGTAGGTTCCGCTCCTCGACGCCTTGACCGCGAGGACGACCGTCGCGATTCCCACCGCGATGTTGAGCGCTGCCCAGTACTTGCGCCTGGACAACAGGTAGACCGACCAGGCGAGAAACAACCAGACGAACGGGGTCTTGAACCAGGCGGCCGCGAGCCACCAGAGCGACCGCCGTACCGGGCCGTCCCAGAGAAAGCCGACCGCGATCAGCGCGACGCCGGAAAGCTCCTGCAGCGACAGGTAGGAAAGCCCCTGGTACAGCGTGATGTTCGCCGCCAGCACCGCGACGCCCATCAGCGCGGCGAGCCTGTCCCGACCGAAGCGGAGGGCTGGAATCAGTACCGCGGCCAACATCATGGCGAGCCGGATGCCGTGCGCGACCGCGGGATTGACCAGGTAGAAGAAGACGGAGTACACGTAGTACATCGGCCGGAACAGACCCCACGATCTGTCGTACGTCGCGCTGTCACCGATGGCGCTGAAGAGACCGCTGATTCCGTCCTCGCGCAACGCGCCGTTGACCGACGTCTTGTGGCCGACGTCGTCGATGAACGACCACTCCCACTGGAACGCCACCATCCAGATGAGGATGAGAACAGCCGCGGCCACCAGTGTGTAGCGGCGCGCCATCGTCATAGCGCAGAAGGATCACACGCAGACCGCAACTTACAAAGCGGGGTGCGCGACAGGGCTCTTGGTGTCCTCGAGTACCGGCTCGGACCGCCGGCCAAGAAGCGCCCGTGCCCTTCGTCTGAGCGGGATCTCGACGAACCGCAGGGACAGCCACGCTAGAGCGACGGTGGCCGTGACCGTGACCACGACGCCGACCGGCATGAGGCGACCCCCGGGGGAGATGATCGGCAACACCAGGAACATCACGGGGATGTGAAACAGGTACAGCCCGTAGCTGATGTCTCCGATGAAAGCCACCGGCTTCCAGGGGCCACTTCTGACGAACCTCAGCAGGAGCGAGAACACCAGCACCGCCCAAGCCAGCGAGAGCATTCGCGGCTTGGTCGTGCCGAACAGAACCCGCAGCTCGGCGTCCGTTCGTTGCATGGCTACGAATACAGCAGTGGTTGCCAGGCCGCCGGCAGCCGCCACCAGCCACGACGTGACGCGTCGGTGTCCGAGATAGACCCACCGGCCCATCAACACGATCAACACGTAGGGCAAGTGCCCGCGAGCGATTTGCGGGGTTCGATCCGATGTCGCGGCCGGGAGTTGATAGAGCCAGTAGACGATCGCGACCATTACTGCCGTCGTGGCCGCGGGCCAGCGCCGCGCGGGAGCGATCAGCACTGCCAGGATCGCGTACCAGTAGTACTCGACGCTGAGGCTCCACAGGACGCCGAGCGCGGCGAGGCCGCCGAACGTCGGCCCCAGCCCGAAGGCTTCGAGCACGGTCCATCCGCTGAAGGCCCGATCCGCGTTGAACTCGCTGACTGGCGTCCAACCACGCGCCCGGCCGATCGAAGCGACCAGCATGGTGAAACCCACAGCAATCGCCATGGCGGGGATCAATCGCGCGGCCCTCTTGACGACGAAAGCGGTCACGCCGTCGTCCTCGGCAGCCTGCGAGACGATGTAGCCGCTGAGCAGGAAGAAGATCAGCAGTCCGAAATGTCCGCCCGCCTGATCGTCGAACCGGAGTACGTCGACCACGCCGACGAGCCAGGCCTGCCACAGAAACCACCTCGCGCCCTGCAGGTTGCCCCAGATGCCGATGATGTGGGCAGCGAGGACAAGCGTCACGGCGAGCGCACGCGCAGCGTGAACCCCGGGGACATAGCGATCTCTCACGGACGCAGGGTAACGACCATTGGCGGACGGCAGTGGATGCGCGCGAGGCGGATTGGGACATTCGCGGGTGGGAACACCGCAGGCGAAGGGGAGAGTTTGCCGCTCGCCTGGCTTGTGCTGATCGGTGGTCCCATCGGTCAGTTCCTGCACAGAAAAGGTGAAGAATGGTCGTTCTAGGCCTCATCCTGCTGCTCATCGGCATCCTCGCCGGGCCGTCGATCCTCACCACGATCGGGATCATCCTCATCGTGGTGGGCCTGATCCTGAACTTCGTCCCGATGGGTGGCACCCGCCGCCGCTGGTACTAACGGCAGGCCCCTCTTGCTGCCATCCCCTCGTGGGGCGGCAGCAAGAGGGAAAGCCCCTGTAAGCTGAGGTAGTGACCGCGAAGTGGCCCGCGTGAGAAGGCGAGCGACCGTCTGGTTTGCCAGCTTCGCCATCCTGCTGACCGCCTGCGCGTCCCGTGAGGCGTCTGGTGCGCGCACTGCCCCCGCCGCGGCCGGGGCCGCCCCGGCCGTGGCTGCGCAACTCCAGTTCACCGGCACGACCCTCAACGGGGAGCCCTTCGACGGGGCCTCGCTCGCCGGCAAGGACGCGGTGCTCTGGTTCTGGACGCCGTGGTGCCCGAAATGCGCCCGTGAGGCGAAACACGTGGCGGCAGCGCACGAGGCACATGGCACGCAGGTGCGCATCATCGGCGTCCCGGCGTACGGGACGGTCCCCGAGATGCAAAAGTTCACCACCAACTTCAAGGTTGCCGCGTTGACGCATGTCGCCGACCCGGAAGGCAAGGTCTGGCGCAAGTTCCTGGTCACCGAGCAGCCGGCATACGCGTTCATCGACCAGTCCGGCGCGGTCGAAATCGTCCGCGGTGAGATCGGTCCCGAGCAGTTCGACGCGAAGCTCAAGCATCTTCTTGCCACGTGACGGAAACGCTCGGCTTCGCAATCGGCGCAGGAACCCTGGCGGCACTCAACCCGTGTGGCTTCGCGATGCTGCCGGCGTACCTCACGTTGTTCGTTCTGGGCTCCCCCGGCTCCGGTACGCCGAACCGGCTGGCGGCCGCGCTGAGAGCACTCGCGGGAACGTCCGCGATGACACTGGGTTTCCTCGCGGTCTTTGTGACCTTCGGTCTCCTGCTGACACCCGTCGCATCGACCGTGGTGCGCTGGCTGCCGGTGCTCACCGTGCTCATCGGCATCGCCCTTGTCGGTATCGGCGTCTTCGCCATCGCCGGCCGCCCGCTCGTGCTCACGACTCCGCATATTCGCCGCCGCTTCGATCCGGCCGAGGGGCTGGGGTCGATGGCGTTGTATGGAGTCGCATACGCCGTCGCCTCGCTCGGGTGCACCGTGGGTCCATTCCTCTCGCTGACCAGCACGACGTTCCGCGACGGTGACCTCGTCGGAGGGATCGCTGCATACGCCGCGTACGCCGTAGGCATGGGCCTGGTGGTCGGCGTACTTGCGGTGGCGATTGCCCTGGGCCAGGACGTCGTCGTTCGCGTGTTCCGCCGTGTCCTTCCGCACCTTGCGCGCGTGGGCGGCGTACTCCTCGTCGTCGTAGGCCTCTACATCGCCTGGTACGGCGTCAACGAGCTACGCCTCAGCGCCGGAGGAACCCCCGACGACGCCGTCGTAGCCAAAGCTGGCCGTGTGCAGAGCGTCCTCAATGACTGGGTGAGTGCGGCCGGGCCTGCTGTCATTGCCGTGGCGCTGATGTGCCTGATCGTCGTCGCCGCCGTAGCGGCCTGGCTGGCATCGCGGTCGGCACAGGAACCGGCGAAAAACCGGTAGCAACTCCCGCAAAATCCAATCCCCAGAGGCGCTGGCCGGCGAACACCAGGTACTCATTCAACGTCTCATGGAGGAAACGTGAAGAAGAAGCTCGCTTACGCCTTCGTCACCGCCGCGCTCGTCGGCGGCATGGGTCTCGCATCCACCGGCACCGCATCTGCGGCGCACTGCCAGAACGCCGAGAAGACCTCGCCTGGCTTCTCTTACTTCGGCACCGACCACGTCCAAGAGGCGACCCACGCCGAGGGCGGCAACCCCGGCCCGCACATGGGTACCTCAGGCGCCTCGAACTGCCGCGCGACCACCGGCAGCCCGTCCGTGCGCGCGCCCGGCCAGAACCGCTGACCTCGGGCTCCTGTCAGCGTGCCGACCCTGGCCCGGC
>JBDSAK010000030.1:0-17252 GCA_039922195.1 Mycobacteriales bacterium | reverse complement strand
TGCGACGTCTGGGGTCGCTACCTCGTGCGCCTCGCCGAGATCAAGGAATCCCTGCGCATCGTCGAACAGGCCGTCGACCGGCTCGAACCCGGTCCCGTGATGGTCGAGGACAAGAAGATCGCCTGGCCGGCCCAGCTCGCTCTCGGACCGGACGGCCAGGGCAACTCACTCGTCTACATCCGCAAGATCATGGGCACCTCGATGGAGGCGCTCATCCACCACTTCAAGCTGGTGACCGAGGGCTTCCGCGTGCCGGCCGGCCAGGTCTACGTGCCGATCGAATCGCCGCGCGGCGAGCTCGCCATGCACGTCGTCTCCGACGGCGGCTCGCGCCCCTACCGGGTGCATGTTCGCGACCCATCGTTTACCAACCTGCAGGCCGTTCCCGCCCTCACCGAGGGTGGGCTCATCGCCGACGTCATCGCCGCGGTCAGCAGTATCGACCCGGTCATGGGTGGAGTGGACCGCTAGACATGCCGCTGACTGACCAGACCCGGGCACGGGCGCGCGAGATCGTCGCGCGCTATCCGAAAGCCCGTTCCGCGCTGCTCCCGATGCTGCACCTCGTGCAGTCGGAAGAGGGGTTCGTCAGCGCCGAAGGTGTCGGCCTCTGCGCGGAGGTGCTCGGCCTGACCAAGGCCGAAGTCGGTGCGGTCGCGACGTTCTACACGATGTACAAGCGCCGCCCGTGCGGAGACTTCCTCGTGTCGGTGTGCACCAACCTGTCGTGCCAGCTGCTCGGCGGCGAACAGATCTACGCCGAGCTCAAGGCACACCTCGGCGTCGGTCACGACGAGACGACCGAGGACGGCACCATCACGTTCGAGCACGCCGAGTGCCTGGCGGCGTGCGACTTCGCGCCGGTCGTGACGGTCAACTACGAGTTCTACGACTTCCAGACGCCCGAGTCGGCCAAGGCTCTGGTCGAGGCGATTCAGCGCGGCGAGCGGCCCAAGCCGACCCGCGGAGATGACCTGGTGACCTTCCGCGACATCGAGGCGCAGCTGGCCGGCTTCGGTCCCGGTGCACCGGCCACGCCAGGCTCCGCACCTGCGGCTACCGCTTTGCGCGCCGAGGGTGTGTCCGTCGGTTCGACCAGCGGCACCGGCGAGGGTGGGCTCTGATGCCACTCACTCCGGTGCTCACCAAGCGGTGGACGCTCGACCAGCCATGGACGATCCAGACCTACGAAGCCAACGAGGGGTACGCCGCCGCGCGCAAAGCGCTGACCGAGATGCAGCCGCTCGACGTCATCGGCATGGTCAAGGATTCCGGTCTGCGCGGACGCGGCGGCGCCGGCTTCCCGACCGGCATGAAGTGGGACTTCATTCCCAAGGGCGACGGCAAGCCGCACTACCTGGTGGTCAACGCCGACGAGGGCGAGCCGGGCACCTGCAAGGACACTCCGCTGATGATGACCGACCCGCACTCGCTCCTCGAGGGCATGGTCATCGCGTCGTACGCGATCGGCTGTAATCACGCCTTCATCTACCTGCGCGGCGAGCTCGTGCATGCCGGCCGCCGCCTCGAAGCCGCGATCGCCGAGGCCTACGCCGCCGGCTACCTCGGCACGAACATCTTCGGCACCGGCTACGACCTCGAACTCACGCTGCACCGCGGCGCCGGCGCCTACATCTGCGGTGAGGAGACCGCGCTGCTCGACTCGCTCGAGGGCTACCGCGGTCAGCCTCGGTTGCGCCCGCCGTTCCCGGCCATCGCAGGGCTTTACGCCTGCCCGACGGTCGTCAACAACGTCGAGACGATCGCCAGCGTGCCGTTCATCGTCGGCGGCGGTGTCGAGTGGTGGAAGAGCATGGGCACCGAGAAGTCGCCCGGCCCGAAGATCTTCAGCGTCTCTGGTCATGTCGAACGCCCGGGTCAGTACGAAGTGCCACTCGGTACGACGGCCCGCGAGCTGATCATGGACATCGCCGGTGGCATCAAGGGCGGCGGTGAGCTCAAGGCCTGGACGCCAGGCGGTTCGTCCACGCCGATGCTGACCGCGGAACACCTCGACACGACACTCGACTTCGAAGGCGTCGCTGCGGCCGGATCGCTGCTCGGCACCGCCGCCATCATGGTGATGGACCAGAGCGTCTGCATCGTCAAGACCTGCCTACGGCTGACGGAGTTCTACGCGCACGAGTCGTGCGGCAAGTGCACACCGTGTCGCGAGGGCACCTACTGGATGGTGCAGATCCTCGACCGGCTCGAGCGCGGCGTCGGAGACGAGAGCGACATCACGACGCTGCTCGACACCTGCGACAACATCTTCGGCCGCTCCTTCTGCGCGCTCGGCGACGGCGCGACCAGCCCGATCGTGTCGGGCATCAAGTACTTCCGCGACGAGTTCGTCGCGCATTACGAGCAGGGCGGCTGCCCGATCGCTGCCGACGCCGTGCCGGTCGGAGCGCAGTCGTGACCACGACCGCCGACCAGAAGCCGGCGACCGACCTCGTCACGCTGACGATCGACGGGGTCGCGATCTCGGTGCCGAAGGGCACGCTGATCATCCGCGCGGCGGAGATGGTCGGCGTACAGATCCCCCGGTTCTGCGACCACCCGCTGCTCGACCCGCTCGGCGCGTGCCGCCAGTGCATTGTCGACGTCGAGGGTCAACGCAAGCCGCTCACGGCGTGTACGTCGACGGTCGCCGAGGGCATGGTCGTCAGGACTCAGCTCACGTCGGAGATGGCGCGCAAGGCGCAGGCAGGCACGCTCGAGTTCCTGCTCATCAACCACCCGCTCGACTGCCCGATCTGCGACAAGGGCGGCGAGTGCCCGCTGCAGAATCAGACGCTCACCAACGGTCCGGCCGACTCGCGTTTCCGCGACGTGAAGCGCACGTACGAGAAGCCGATCGCGATCAGCGCGCAGGTGCTCCTCGACCGCGAGCGGTGTGTCCTGTGTGCGCGCTGCACGCGGTTCTCGCAGCAGATTGCCGGCGACCCGTTCATCGAACTCTTCGAGCGTGGCGCCCTCGAGCAGGTGGCCATCTACACCGACGAGCCGTTCGAGTCGTACTTCTCCGGCAACACGATTCAGATCTGCCCGGTCGGCGCGCTGACCAGCCAGGCGTATCGCTTCCGCGCCCGGCCGTTCGACCTGGTGACCACGCCATCGTCCTGCGAGCACTGCGCATCGGGCTGCGCGCTGCGCGTCGACTCCCGCCGGGACAAGGTCATGCGCCGCCTCGCCGGCACCGATCCCGCGGTCAACGAAGAGTGGAACTGTGACAAGGGTCGCTGGGCGTTCACCTACTCCACCGAGCCGGACCGCATCACCCGGCCGATGGTCCGGGGCAACGACGGCGAACTGCACGAGGTCTCGTGGAGCGAGGCCATCGAGCGAGCCGCCGGTGGGTTGAAGGCAGCCCGGCGGTCCGCGGTCCTCACCGGGGGCCGGTTGACCCTCGAGGACGCCTACGGCTACTCGAAGTTCGCCCGCGCAGTGCTCGGCACCAACAGCGTCGACTTCCGCGCCCGGCCGCACAGCGCCGAGGAGGCCGAGTTCCTGGCAGCGCACGTCGCCGGCCGTGCGCTCGTGACGACGTACGCCGACATCGACGCGGCACCCGCCGTGCTGCTTGCCGGGTTCGAGCCCGAAGAAGAATCGCCGATCGTCTTCCTTCGGCTGCGCCGCAACGTGCGCGACGGATCGCTCGTGGTCTACGCAGTGTCGAGCTTCGCGTCAGCGAGTGCCCGCAAGCTGTCGGCGACAACCCTCGCGTCGGCACCCGGCGACGTACCCGCCCTCCTCGACGCGCTGGCCGGCGCGGGACTGATCGACGCCAAGGCTGACGCCGCGGCGGCGCTGCGCCAGCCCGGCGCACTGATCCTCGTCGGGGAGCGCCTTGCCATCACTCCCGGCGCCCTCAGCGCGGTGGCGCGTCTCGCCGGCGCGACCGGTGCCACGCTCGCCTGGGTCCCGCGCCGCGCCGGCGACCGTGGCGCACTCGAGGCCGGCTGTCTGCCCGGGCTGCTCCCGGGCGGCGCGCCGGTGACCGACGCTGCTGCTTGCAGTGCGATAGCAGCGGTCTGGGGTGGTGAACTGCCCACGGCGCAAGGGGAATCGCTGGACGAGGCACTTGCGGCTTCGTCGCGCGGCGAGATCGATGCCTTCGTCGTGGCCGGTGTCGAGGCCGAGGACCTGGCCGACCCCGCCGGCGCGCTGGCGGCACTCGACAACGCGCGCTTCCTCGTCTCGCTCGAACTCCGCCGCTCCGCGATCACCGATCTCGCCCACGTCGTACTGCCGATCGCACCGTCCGTCGAGAAGCACGGCACTTTCCTCGACTGGGAGGGTCGGCCCCGCACCATCAAGCCGTCGGTCAAGAGCGAGCAGCTCACCGACCTGCGCGTGCTCAGCGCGCTGGCCGACGAGATCGGCACGCCGCTCGGACTGCCCTCGGCCGCGGCGGCGCGCGCCGAGCTGGACGCGCTGGGCTCCTGGACCGGATCGCGTCCCGCGTCACCGCAGCACACCGCGGCCGAGCAAGGCGCGCCGGCGGAGGGACAGCTCGTGTACGACGGCTGGCGCATGTTGCTCGACCTCGGCCGGCTGCAGGACGGGGAGCCGCACCTTGCGGCGACAGCGCGCGTGCCGCAGGCGCACGTCAACGTGCAGACTGCCCGCGCACTCGGTGTCGATGTCGGCAACCGGGTGACGCTCACCAGCGAGCGTGGATCCGTGACCTTGCCGGTCGCCATCGGCGATGTTGCTGACGGTGTCGTGTGGGTGCCGCTCAACTCGCCGGGCAGCCGTGCGCTGGCGGAGCTCGGCCTGCCCGGTTCGCCCGTCAGCGTCGCGGCCGCAGAGGCGACGTCCGATGCGGCGGCAGCGGCGACGAGCGCTGCACCCGCTACCGCCGAGGTCGTGCCGGCCGAGGTGGCGTCGTGATCATCGCCGGGGGCAAGGAAGTCAACGACTCGCTGCTCGGCTCGGAGCCGTGGTGGCTGACCGTCGTGAAGGCGCTGATCATCTTCGGCGTGCTCATGGTCACGACGATCCTGCTCGTGTGGGCGGAGCGCCGCATCGTGGCGCGCATGCAGCAGCGCCTCGGCCCCAATCGGGTCGGGCCGATGGGCATCCTGCAGGCGCTCGCCGACGGCTTGAAGCTGTTTCTCAAAGAGGACATCCGGCCGAAGAACGCCGATCGTCCGGTCTACTTGCTTGCGCCAATCCTCTCGATGATCCCGGCGTTCCTCGCGTTCTCGGTCATTCCGTTCGGACCGATCGTCTCGGTGGCCGGCAAGCGGACGGCCCTGCAGTTGACCGACCTCCCGGTGGGCGTGCTCTTCATCCTCGCGATGAGCTCGGTCGGCGTGTACGGCATCGTGCTCGCGGGCTGGTCCAGCGGGTCGACGTACCCCCTCCTCGGCAGCCTGCGATCCGCCGCCCAGATGATCAGCTACGAAGTCGCGATGGGGTTGTCGCTGGCCGCGGTGTTCATCCAGTCCGGCTCGCTGTCGACCTCGGACATCGTCGACGAGCAGGCCACGGTGTGGTTCGTCGTGCTGCTGCCGGTTTCGGCGATCATCTACGCGGTGTCCGGCGTCGGTGAGACCAACCGGGCGCCGTTCGACCTGCCGGAGGCCGAGTCCGAACTCGTCGCGGGGTTCCACACCGAGTACTCATCGATCAAGTTCGCGATGTTCTTCCTGGCCGAGTACATCAACATGGTCACCGTCTCGGCCGTGGCGACGACATTGTTCCTCGGCGGTTGGCGCCCGTTCTGGCCCTTCACGGCGTTCAGCGACGGGTTCGACACCGGCTGGTGGCCGTTGCTGTGGTTTTCCCTCAAGGTCGGCATGTTGTTGTTCGGCTATATCTGGTTGCGGGCCACCCTGCCGCGGATGCGCTATGACCAGTTCATGAAGCTCGGCTGGAAGTTCCTGGTCCCGGTGAGTCTCGTGTGGGTGCTGGGTGTCGCGGCGGCTCGCGCGGTCCGTCAGGAGTTCGACTTCGACCTCTCGCGCTACCGGCCAGTGCTCATCGGTATCGCGGTAGTTCTCGCCATTGCCATGCTCTGGCCGGTCTCGGACGGCGACGATGCCGACCCGAGTACGAAGCAGAAGAAGGAAGGCGCTCGTCATGCGTGACTTCCTGCCCCCGTCGCTGCGCGGGTTCGGCCTGACCTTCGGCACCATGTTCAAGAAGGTCAACACGGTCCAGTACCCCGAGGACAAAAGGCCGACCGCCCCGCGATATCACGGACGACACGTTCTCAACCGGCATGCCGACGGGCTCGAGAAATGCGTCGGCTGCGAGCTGTGCGCGTGGGCATGTCCGGCGGACGCAATCTACGTCGAAGGCGCGGACAACACCGAGGAAGCCCGCTTCTCCCCCGGCGAGCGCTACGGCATCGACTACCAGATCAACTATCTGCGCTGCATCTTTTGCGGCTTGTGCATCGAAGCCTGCCCGACGCGTGCGCTCACAATGACCAACGAGTACGAACTCGCCTCGGACAGCCGACTCGACCTCATCTTTACCAAGGACCGATTGCTCATTCCGCTCTCCGAGGGCATGGAGCAGCCGCCACACCCGATGCGCCTCGGCGACACCGAGCAGGCCTACTACGCGGGCTCCGAGTCGTCAGCTGCCGGTGGCACCCATGACTGAGGTCCTCGCGCAGGCGCAAGCCGGCGGCGGAGGCTCCGCGGAGTTTGTCGTGTTCTGGGTGCTCGCGCCCATTGCCGTGCTCGCTGCGCTCGCGATGGTGCTGTCGAAGAACGCAGTCCACGGCGCCCTGTTCCTCGTCGCCGACTTCTTCTGTCTTGCCGTGATGTATCTGCTGCTCGACGCCCCGTTCTTGTTCGCGGTGCAGATCATCGTCTACACCGGCGCCATCATGGTGTTGTTCCTTTTCGTGCTCATGTTGATCGGTGTCGACCGCAGCGACTCACTTGTCGAAACGCTGCGCGCGCAGCGGCCGGCCGCGCTGCTGCTCGGGTTCGCGTTCGCCGCGCTGCTCGGCGCCGGCGTCGGTCCCGAGCTTTGGGACCGTCCGGCTCGAGGCGTCGCCGCGGCGAACTCCGACGGGAACGTCTTGGGCATCGCCCGCTTGCTCTTCACCGACTACGTGTTCGCCTTCGAGGTCACCAGCGCGCTGCTCATCGTGGCGGCTGTCGGCGCCATGGTCCTCGCCCACAAGGAACGCACCGGTCCGCGGCGCACGCAGCGCGAGATGTCGCAGCGCCGGTTTGCCGGGACGCATCCCTCGCCCGAAGCCGGACCCGGCGTCTACGCCACCGCGGACAGCGTCAACGAACCGATTGCGATCGCGGCCGAGTCGCACGAGGCGCTTTCGATGGGGGACGAGTGACCCTCGACCCGGCGTACTACCTGTATCTGAGCGGTGTGTTGTTCAGCATCGGCGCAGTCGGCTTCCTGTTGCGCCGCAACGCCATCGTTGCCTTCATGTGCGTCGAGTTGATGCTCAACGCAAGCAACCTCGCGCTCGTCACGTTCTCGCGCATCAACGGCACTCTCGACGGACAGGTGATGGCGTTCTTCGTCATGGTCGTCGCCGCGGCAGAGGTCGTCGTGGGGCTCGCGATCATCGTGACGATCTTCCGGACCCGGCAATCGGCCTCGGTCGACGATGCGAACTTGCTGAAGTGGTGACCGCGTGACCGACGTCGTACTCCTCGCGCAGGAGACGCATGCCGCAGCAGACGCCAGTGGCGCCGCTTCGCTGATGTGGCTGCTCATCGTCGCACCGCTCGTTGGCGCGACTCTCCTGTTGTTCGCCGGGCGGCGTTCCGACAAGTGGGGGCACCTGCTCGCGACCGCCGTCTCCGCGTTCACGTTCGTCCTCGGCTTCGCGATGTTCCTGCAGCTCAGGGGCGAAGGACACGACGAGCGGACGATCTCGCAGAAGCTCTACGAGTGGATCCCCATCGGTTCGCTGCACGTCGACTTCAGGCTGCGCCTCGACCCGCTGTCGATCTGCTTCGTGCTGCTGATCACATTCGTGGGGACGCTCGTGCACGTCTACAGCATCGGCTACATGGATCACGACCACGACCGGCGCCGCTTCTTCGCGTATCTCAACCTGTTCATCGCGGCGATGTTGCTCCTGGTCCTCGCCGACAACTTCTTGCTGCTGTACGTCGGGTGGGAGGGCGTCGGCCTCGCGTCGATGCTCCTCATCGGGTTCTGGGGCGACGTGCCTGCCTACGCGACGGCGGCGAAGAAGGCTTTCGTCGTCAACCGGGTCGGTGACGTCGGTCTCGGCCTCGCCGTGATGACGATGTTCGCCACGGTCGGCGCCGTCGGTTTCGACGAGGTGTTCGCCCGCGCCGGCGACATCAGCGGGCCGACGGTCACCGCGATCTGTCTCCTGCTGTTGCTCGGCGCGTGCGGTAAGAGCGCGCAGTTCCCGCTGCACGTGTGGCTGCCCGACGCGATGGCCGGTCCAACCCCCGCCTCGGCACTGATTCACGCGGCCACGATGGTCACCGCGGGTGTCTACCTGATCGCCCGGGCCAACCCGCTGTTCTCGGCGTCGCACACCGCGCGCACCGCGGTCATGACTGTCGGCATCATCACGGTGCTCATCGGCGGCGTCATCGCGTGCGCACAGGATGACATCAAAAAAGTGCTCGCCTACTCCACCATCAGCCAGATCGGCTACATGATGGTCGGCGTAGGCCTCGGCCCGGCCGGCTACGCACTGGGCATCTTCCACCTGCTGACTCACGGCTTCTTCAAGGCGCTCATGTTCCTCGGTGCCGGCTCAGTGATGCACGGCGTGCACAACGAGACCGACATGCGCCGCATGGGCGGCTTGCGCACGTTCATGCCCTGGACCTATTGGACGTTCCTCATCGGCTGGCTGGCGATCATCGGCGCGCCGTTCACCAGTGGCTTCTTCTCCAAGGACGCGATTCTCGAGCTCGCGTACGCGGAGGAGAACTACGTGATCTACGCGCTCGGTCTGCTCGGCGCGGTCATCACCGCGTTCTACATGACGCGCCTGATGGCCATGACGTTCTGGGGCCCGAACCGCTTCGACAAGGGCGTGCATCCGCACGAGTCACCGCGCGTCATGACCGTGCCGCTCGCGCTCCTCGCCGCAGGCGCCGCGCTGTCCGGCGTGCTGCTGGGCGGATTCGACGCCGACAAGCGCCCCATCGCGGCCTGGCTGGAGCCGGTATTCGGGCCTGCCGAACACCACGAGCCCGCAATCAACCCCGTCCTGCTCACCCTTTTCACAGTCGCCGTGATCGCCGGCGGTGCGTACGCCGCGTTCACCCGGTATGCGCGGCACGACGTCCCGATCACGGCACCCGGCGTCGTACTGCCACCCGTGACTTGGGCGCGCAAGAAGCTCTACTTCGACACCGTCTACGAGAGCGTCGTGATGCGGCCCGGTCAGTGGCTCGCACGAGCCCTGGTGTACGTCGACGGCCGCGGTGTCGACGGTGCCGTCAACGGAGCGGCTGCTCTCGTGGGTGGAACGTCCGGGAGGGTGCGCCGAGTGCAGACCGGCTTCGTCCGTTCGTATGCGCTCGCCATGCTCGGCGGTGCCGTTCTCCTCGTCGGCGCGCTCGTGCTCGTCAGGCTGGTGCCGTGAACGACTTCCCCTGGCTGACCGTCATCGCCGCCGTACCGCTGGTGGGCGCCGTCGTCGTCGCCGCAATTCCGCGTGAGCGAGTGGAATCCCTGAAGTCGGCCGCGATCGCGTTCTCGATGATCGCCCTAGGGCTCACGATCGCGCTGATGACGCAGTTCCGCTCAACCACTCGGGTAGGCGCGCCGCAGTTCCAGTTCGTCGAAGACCACACGTGGATCGCGGACTACGGCATCGGCTATCGGATCGGCGTCGACGGCGTTGCGCTGTTGCTCATCGCGCTCACCGCGTTCCTCGTGCCGATCGTGCTGCTCGCGTCGTGGAACGTCGAAAGCAAGACGAAGAGCTACTTCGTGTTGATCCTGGTCCTGGAGACCGCGCTCATCGGCTGCTTTGCCGCGATCGATGTATTCCTCTTCTACGTCTTCTTCGAGGTCATGCTGGTCCCGATGTACTTCCTCATCGGGGTGTGGGGCGGCGAGCGGCGTGTGTACGCGGCCGTGAAGTTCTTCCTCTACACGCTGCTCGCCGGGCTGCTCATGCTCGTCGCGGTGCTCGCCCTCTACCTGCGCACGAAGAACGGCGACCCGAGCGGCATCGGCACGTTCGACTACCGCGAGTGGCTCAAGCTCGACATTCCCACCGCAACGCAGAACTGGCTGTTCCTCGGCTTTGCGATCGCGTTCGCCGTCAAGGTGCCGCTCTTCCCGTTCCACACGTGGCTGCCGGACGCGCACACCGAGGCGCCCACCGGCGGTTCGGTGCTTCTCGCGGCCGTCATGCTGAAGATCGGCACATTCGGTTTCCTGCGTTACTCGATCCCGTTGTTCCCGGACGCCGCGCAGACGTTCGCGCCGATGATGATGGTGCTCGGCCTGATCGGCATCTTCTACGGCGCGCTCGTCGCGATCGTCCAGAAGGACATCAAGCGTCTCGTCGCCTACACGTCGATCGCCCACTTGGGCTTCATCGTGCTCGGCCTGTTCGCGTTCACCAGCCAGAGTCTGGCCGGCGGCGTGCTCTACATGATCAACCACGGTCTGTCGACCGGCGCGTTGTTCCTCATCATCGGCTTCCTCTACGAGCGCAGGCACACCCGCCTGATCTCCGAGTACGGCGGACTGCGCAGCGTCGTGCCCGTGCTGGCCGCCACGTTCCTCGTCGCCGGGTTGTCGAGCCTTGCCCTACCGGGGCTCAACGGTTTCGTCAGCGAGTTCCTGGTCCTGCTCGGGACGTACTCGCGGCACCAGGTGGTGGGCATCATCGCCACCTTCGGGATCATTCTCGCCGCGCTCTACATCCTGATCGCCTACCAGCGGACGATGCAGGGAGAGCTGACTGTCGAGGCCAACCGGAATCTGCCGGACCTCACGCTGCGGGAAAAGTTCGTCATCGGGCCGGTGCTCGCGCTGATCGTCGCGCTCGGCGTCGTCCCAGGCCCGGCGCTGCGCATCATCGAGCCGGCGGTCAACCGCGTGCTCGAGCGGGTCGCGCAAACAGACCCTGCGCCTACCGTGTCCGGCGTCGTTGGGAGCGCGAAGTGAGCCTGCTCGCGCAAGGCGTCGAGACCATCAAAACGCCGTCCATCGAATATCGGCTGCTCGCTCCGATGCTCATCGTCTTCGCCGCGGCGATTGTCGGCGTACTCGTGGAGGCGTTCGCTTCTGTGCGCGCGCGTCGGGTCGCGGGGCTGCTGGTCGCCTTGTCGGGCTTGCTGGGCGCCTTCGTATTCGTCGTGAATCTCGCCGGTGAGCGGGACATCTTGGCGCGCGGTGCGGTGGCGATCGACGGGCCTGCGCTGTTCTTGCAGGGTGTGATCCTCGCGCTCGCCGCGACGTCGTTGCTCGTCATGGCAGAGCGACCGCACGACGACGAGTCGCCAACCGCCGCACGAGCACTGCGCCCGGTGCACACCGAAGCCTTTCCCCTCGCGATGTTCTCCGTCGGCGGGATGATGCTGTTCGTCTCCGCCAACAACCTCATCGTCATGTTCATCGCACTCGAGGTCCTGTCACTGCCGCTGTACCTACTGTGTGGTCTGGCCCGGCGTCGCCGTCTCATCAGCCAGGAGAGCGCCCTCAAGTACTTCCTGCTCGGCGCCTTCTCGTCGGCGTTCTTCCTGTACGGCATCGCGTTGCTCTATGGCTACGCGGGCAGCGTGTCGCTCAGTGACCTCGCCGGGGCAACCGCCGTACCGACGAGCAACGAAGCGCTGTTGTACGCCGGGTTCGCGCTGCTGGCCGTCGGGTTGCTGTTCAAGGCTGGCGCCGCGCCGTTCCATTTCTGGACCCCGGACGTGTATCAGGGCGCGCCGACCGGGGTGACGGCGCTGATGGCGGCGTGCACGAAGGTGGCGGCGTTCGGCGCGATCCTGCGCGTGATGCTCGTGCCGTTTTACTCCATCCGCGCGGATTGGCGTGTGTCGATGGCTGCGGTCGCCATCCTCACGATGGTCGTCGGCGCAGTGATCGCCGTGACGCAAACCGACGTGAAGCGAATGCTCGCCTACTCGTCCGTCGCGCATGCCGGGTTCATCCTGACCGGCGTGGCAGCGAGCAACCGCGAGGGCCTCAAGGGATCGATGTTCTACCTGGCGGCGTACGGCTTCACGGTGATCGGTGGTTTCGCGGTCGTGACTCTCGTCCGCGACGCCGGCGGCGAAGCCACGCACCTGTCCCGGTGGCAGGGGCTGGGGAAGCGATCGCCTGCCGTCGCGGGCCTCTTCGCGTTCTTCCTCTTCGCTCTGGCCGGGATCCCGCTCACCAGCGGCTTCACCGGCAAGTTCGCGGTGTTCCAGGCAGCCATCGACGGCGGCGCGACGTACCTCGTCATCATCGGCGTCGTCACCAGTGCGATCGCGGCCTTCTTCTACGCGCGGGTCGTCGTCCTGATGTTCTTCCAGGAGCCGGCGACAGATGGGCCCACGGTGGTTTCCCCGCCGGCGCTGACCTCGGCGGCGCTGGCCCTGTCGGTGGTCGCGACGATCGTGCTCGGTGTGTACCCGTCGATCCTGCTGGATGTCGCCGCGTCGGCAGACCAGTTCATCC
The DNA here is from genome assembly GCA_039922195.1 of Mycobacteriales bacterium. Classification (GTDB taxonomy): domain Bacteria; phylum Actinomycetota; class Actinomycetes; order BP-191; family BP-191; genus JBDTYE01. The sequence continues at coordinate 4,625 of JBDSAK010000030.1, read as the reverse complement.
GGTGACCGCTTCGCCGATCGGGCGGGTGACCGGAGTCGAGTTCGACGACCCGGTGCTCGAGTCGGCCATCCGGGAGGGGCTCGAGACCGTCGAGGCGATGCTTCGTCGTTCGGTCGAGAGCGCCGACCCATTCGTGACCGAGGCGGCCAGTCACCTGGTTGCGGCCGGCGGCAAGCGAGTCCGGCCGCTACTGGCCCTGCTCGCCAGCCAATTCGGCGATGCCGCCGCGCCGCAGATCGTGCCGGCCGCGGTCGTCGTCGAACTGACGCACCTCGCCACGCTCTACCACGACGACGTCATGGACGAGGCGTCGCTCCGCCGCGGCAGTCCGAGCGCCAACAAGCGCTGGGACAACACGATCGCTATCCTCACCGGGGACTACCTGTTCGCCCGTGCGTCCGACCTGCTCGCCGACCTCGGTCCCGAGGCTGTTCGCATCCAGGCGCGCACCTTCGCCCGGCTCGTCGAAGGCCAAATTCGGGAGACGGTGGGACCCGCTCAGGGCGAGGACGCAGTCGAGCACCACTTGTCCGTGGTTGCGGACAAAACCGGGTCGCTCATCGCCACCTCGGGGCGCTTCGGCGCGCTGTTCGCCGGCGCGTCCGCCGACGAGGTCGAGGTGCTGACGAGTTACGGGCAGCTGATCGGCGTCGCGTTCCAGCTCTCGGACGACATCATCGACGTCGCTAGCGAGACCGGTGCGTCCGGAAAGACCCCCGGCACCGATCTGCGCGAAGGTATCGCGACCCTCCCCGTGCTCTACGCCCTGCGCTCCGGGGGCGCCCAAGGCGACGGGCTGCGGGCGGCACTCGATGCTGCCGCGACAGGGTCTGACCAGGCGGTGGCCCAGGCCCTTGCCCTCCTGCGGGCGCACCCGGCGATGGACGAAGCCCGAGCCACCCTCGCGACGTACGCCGACGAGGCCAAAGCGGCGGCCACCGAGTTGCCTGATGGCTCGGCCAGGCAGGCGCTGGAGACCCTGGCGGACTTCGTGGTCGCCCGTACCGGCTGACCCCGTTCCCGTTCCTACCCTCAAAACAGGCGAAATGACTTATGACCGTGACTCGTCACGCTCAAAGTGCGCCAAATCCGCACGGTCAAAAGTCATTTCACTCGGAAAGGGGTGGGCCGAGCAGGTCCCAGCGGTTGCCCGCTACGTCGAGGAAGACCGCCACCCGCCCATAGGGCTCACTGCGCGCCGGCCCACAGAACTCGACACCCGCCGACTGCATCCGTTCGTACGAGCCGACGAAATCGTCGACCCGCAGGAAGAAACCCACCCGGCCGCCGGTCTGGTTCCCCACGGTGGCCACCTGTCGGTCGCCGTCCGCCTCCGCCAGCAGCAGCGCGGTCTGCCCGCCCGGCGGCCGTACGACGACCCACCGCTTCGCGCGTCCCTCGGTGCTGACGGCGGGGGAGTCCTCGGTCAGCTCGAAGCCCAGCGCACCGACGAAGAAGTCGATCGCGGCGTCGTAGGACTCCACGACGATCGCGACCAGGTCCAGGTGCACAGCGTCACCGTACGACGCCGGTGCCGTACGGGGGCCGGGTCGCCCATTCGTCGGGGCCGCAGACGTGCGCTGAAGCAGCCGCCCCGCCGCCGGCCGGACGCCGCGTCAGAAGCTGGCGTGGCGGGCCAGGTTCGATTCGGCCGCAGCCCTCGCGGCTGGCTAATATCTACCGACGCCGCCGGGCAGTCGCGTGCGCGCAGCGCCCGGGATCCCGCGCCCTGATGAGGGGACTGATGAACACCTACTTCGGCTCCTACACGACAGTGGGCGTGCTCATCGCCGTCGGCATCGGTTTCATCGCGGTCGCCTTCACCGCCAACAAGCTGATCCGCCCGGCCCGCCCGCGGCGCGCCGAGAAGTTCATGACCTACGAGTGCGGCATCGACCCCGTCGGGGTCGGCTGGTCGCAGACGCAGATCCGCTACTACATCTTCGCGTTCCTGTTCGTGATCTTCGACGTGGAGAGCGTGTTCCTCTTCCCCTGGGCGCTGATCTTCAGCCGTCAGGGCTACGGCGGCCAGGCACTCGCCGAGATGGCCGTCTTCATCGGCTTCCTCGCCGTCGGTCTGCTCTACGCCTGGAAGAAGAAGGTCCTCGAATGGGTCTGAGCGATCAGGTCGAAGTCCCGCAGCCGATCAAGTTCGTCCTCAACTGGGGGCGCAAGTACTCGCTGTGGGTCTTCAACTTCGGCCTCGCCTGCTGCGCTATCGAGTTCATCGCGACGTCGATGTCGCAGCACGACTTCATCCGCCTCGGGGTCATCCCGTTCGCGCACGGCCCGCGCCAAGCCGACCTGATGGTCGTCAGCGGCACGCTCACCGACAAGATGGCCCCGGCCGTCAAGCGTCTCTACGAGCAGATGCCCGACCCCAAGTACGTCATCTCGTTCGGCTCCTGCGCCAACTGCGGCGGCCCGTACTGGGACTCCTACTCGGTGACCAAGGGAGTCGACCAGATCATCCCCGTCGACGTCTACGTGCCCGGCTGCCCGCCGCGTCCCGAGGCGTTGCTGCAGGGCATCATCAAGCTTCAGTCGCAGATCCAGGACGAGTCGCTCAAGCAGCGGTACGCCGCAAAGCCCGCGCCCGAGCTCGCCGCCGAGGCCCGATGACTCCCGAGGAAATCGGGCAGCGCTTCACGGCGTTTCTCGAGGGCGAGGCCATCGAGACCGAGTCGAGCTACGGAACGGCGACCGTGACGGTTCCGCGGGAGCGCTTCGCGGACGCGGTGACCTTCGCGAAGACAACCCGCGGGCTCGACTTCACGTTCTTCGACTTCTTGACCGGCGTCGACGAAGCCGACAACGGCTACGGCGTCGTGACGCACCTGTACTCGCCGATCCACGGCCACCACGTGCTGATTCGCACGGTCGTGCCGAACGACGACCCGCATCTGCCATCGTTGTCCGGCGTGTTCGCCGGCGCCAACTGGCATGAGCGCGAGACGTGGGAAATGTTCGGCGTCGTGTTCGACGGCCACCCCAACCTCGTCAAGCTGCTGCTCTCCGACGAGTTCGAGGGTCACCCGCTGCGCAAGGAATTCCTGCTGACCAGCCGCGTCGTGAAGCCGTGGCCGGGTGCCAAGGAGCCTGGCGAGTGATCGAGACCATCGTCAACAACGTCTGGGTCGTCATCGCGTTCAAGTCGGTGGCGTGCCTCCTGATCTTCCTGACGGTTCCGCTGATCATCGGCCAGACCGAGCACAAGGCAATGGCGCACATGCAGTCGCGGGTGGGCCCGATGTACGCCGGCGCTTTCCACGGCTGGGCACAACTCGTCGCCGACGGCATCAAGTTCGTGCAAAAGGAAGACGTCGTTCCGGACAACGCGGACTCCAGCGTTTTCAAGCTCGCACCGGCCGTGTCGCTGCTGCCTGCGCTGTTCGTGCTCGTCGTGATTCCCTGGTCGCCGGGCCTGGTCGCCGAGAGGCTCGACATCGGCATCTTCTACGCGCTGGCGATCTCGAGCATCACCACCATCGGCATGCTGATGGCCGCCTGGTCGAGCGCCAACAAGTTCTCGCTTCTCGGTGGTATCCGCGGGGCGGCGCAGCTCATTGCCTACGAGCTGCCCCTGCTCCTGTCGGCGGCGGCCGTGGTGATGCTTGCCGGCACACTGTCGCTCACCGGTATCGCGGCAGCGTGGGAGCCCGCCTGGCTCGTCGTACTGGCGCCGGCGATGTTCACGTTCTTCGTCGCCAGCCTCGCCGAGCTCAACCGGCCGCCATTCGACATGCCGGTTGCCGACTCCGAGATCATCTTCGGCCACATGACCGAATACACCGGCTTGCGCTTCGCGTTCTTCCTGCTGACCGAGTACGCCGGCATCGTCGTGGCCGGCGCTCTTTTCGCCGTGCTCTTCCTCGGCGGGTGGCGCGCTCCATTGCTGTCCGAGGAACTCGGCATCCTATGGACGTTCCTCAAGATCTTTGCCTTCGGCTTCGTCGTCATCTGGCTGCGGGTGAGCTACCCGAGGCTGCGTGAGGACCAGCTGCAGAAGTTCTGCTGGAAGTTCCTCATCCCCCTTTCGCTCGCGCAGATCTTCCTCGCGGCGGCCGTGAAGCTGCGCTTCGACTGGCTGGTGAGCTGACATGGCACTGGGCCTGGGCCTGGCCAAGGGGCTCGCGGTCACGCTGAAGACGATGACCAAGAGGTCGATCACGCAGCACTACCCCGACACCAAGCCGGCCTTGCCGCCGCGCACCCGCGGCGTCATCGCGCTGTTCGAGGAAAACTGCACGGTCTGCATGCTCTGCGCGCGCGAGTGCCCCGACTGGTGCATCTACATCGATTCGCACAAGGAAGTGGTCCCGCCGAAGTCGCCGGGTGCGCGCGCCCGCACCCGCAACATCCTCGACCGCTTCGCCATCGACTTCGCGCTGTGCATGTACTGCGGCATCTGCATCGAGGTCTGTCCGTTCGACGCGCTGTTCTGGTCGCCGGAGTTCGAGTACAGCGAGCACGACGTCCGCGAGCTGACGCACGAAAAGGAACGGCTGCGCCAGTGGATGTACACCGTCCCGGCGCCGCCCGCGCTCGACCCCGACGGCGAGCAGCCAGCCGAGTTGGTCGCGGCGCTGAAGGCCGAGCCGAAGGTCTACGACTCACCGCAGCTC
>JBDSAK010000029.1:0-5723 GCA_039922195.1 Mycobacteriales bacterium | reverse complement strand
CCCGCCGGCACTCGCCCCGCCCTCGCCCCCGCCGGCAAGGTGGTGCCGGCAGTCACGTCTCCCCGACACGCGTGATCAACATGTCGAAGTTGATCAACGTGCGAGTTCGGGAGCCGGCGGGTCGGCGTTGACACGTTGATCGCCGACGTCGGAGTGGATCAATTGTCGAACATCCTTACCGGATCGGGAAAGCCACGTCGACGCACTCGTCGTTCGGTCCTGCTGCCATGAAGTCGGTGAAGTAGACCTCGCGTGGTGCTCCCGCCCCCTGGGCGCCGTTCGCCGCGATCCACTTCTCGACCGCTTCGTACGCCGACAGGATCTGCGGGTGGTCGACCTGCGACTTGGTCAGCCGGACGAAGGCCTCTTGGTGAGCCGGCTCCTTTCGCAGCGGGATGTCGCCGGCGTCGGCGTCCGGAGCCGCTACCGGAAGGCAGACCTCGACCGGGCCGTCACTGTCGTCGCTGACCTCGCCGTGGAAGATGACGAACAACGGACCGTCCGGGCCGCCGTGCTTGTCGACGTTGTCCCAGAGCCGGCCGATCGTCGGTCCCATCCAGTCGACCAGCTCGGGCTGCAAGATGTGCCGCTGCTGGGCGAGCACGGTGTATTCGGGTACCTCGCGAACCTGCACTTCTCCGAACATGTCAATCGCTCCTTCGTCTCCCGAAAGCCTGATACGGATATGCGCGGCATGGCCGCGCAGCAACGCCGTCCGGCGTTCGACGTCGTCCCAGTAGGCCTCGACGAGGGCGGCGGCTTCGTCGCCTTCGGCAGCGACGACCTGGGCGATCACGGCGAGCGGCATCTCCAGGCGGCGAAGCTGAACGATCAGCCGTGCCGTCTCTAGTTGCCATTCGCCGTAACGCCGATAGCCGTTGCTGTTGTCGACCTCCTGAGGCACCAGCAGTCCTACGCTCTCGTAGAGCCGCAATGCCTTGGGGGACAAGCGTGACCGACGCCCAAATGCGCCGATCGACAGCAACTGCGTCTCTGCCACGAGACTCCTTCTGGTCGGCCCGCCGGGATGCCGGCTGGCGTTGCTCCGTCAGGCTCGGCCTTGCCCCAGGGACAAGGTCAAGCGACTGAACGAAAGACTTTCCACGGTGCTGCTTTTCTCTCAGCGGAGCAGGTTCGCAGCGACCCCGAAAGCCATCATCGCCAGCACTGCGATCCTGATGATGCGTGCCTGCGGGGCGAGTGCCGGCCAGCTGAGGAAGAGCAGCCAGCCGAACAGCACGATGATGGCGAGCAAGCACAGTGCGCCGATCGGACCCGGTGCCAGGACGCCGCCCGCGAGCAGCCCGACGACGAGCAGCGGAGGCAGCGCCCTCGGTAGCGACCGCAGAAAGAACAGTGCCGCCGCGCTGCGGCGTTCGACCGCGTGCCGCAACGGCGTCGCGCCAGGGGTCAGGAAAGGCGGCTGTTGTCCTCGCTGCGCGGGCACCGCGATTCCTTCCAGTAACGTGACTAGCAATCAACGGAGGTGGAGAACGGCGTGCTCGTGGTGACTCGGTTCACGATCGGCGACGACGATTCGGGCACTTTCGCCGATCGCGCGCAGGTCGCGCTCGCGGCGCTTGCCGCGCGGCCAGGATATCGGGGCGGCCGGATCGCGCGGTCGGTCGATGACGCGTCCAGCTGGCTGATCACCACCGAGTGGGACGACATGGGCAGCTACCGGAGATCGCTGAGCGGCTACGACGTCAAGCTGGCCGCCACTCCGCTGCTCGCGCAGGCTCTGGGGGAGCCGAGCGCGTACGAGGTCTTGTACGACGACGGGCCGGGGGAGTCCGCCGGTATCCGGGTCAGCGACCGCGCGCGCGACGCCGACACCGCGCGGGTCGGCGAAACCTTGGCGATGGGTCGCGAGACCGACTAGAGCTCCCGGCGTACCGGAATGCGTTGTGGCTCGATGCCTGAGCGCCTGCCGTTTGCCGATAACCTGCCAGCAACGAACCGCCGACCGCCAGCCGGATGGAGACGCCTCTCATGGCCGACCGCATGGACACCATCGTCAGCCTCGCCAAGCGCCGGGGACTCGTCTACCCGAGCAGCGAGATCTACGGCGGACTGCGCAGCGGCTGGGACTACGGCCCGCTCGGCGTCGAGCTGAAGAACAACATCAAGCGGCAGTGGTGGAAGAACATGGTCCACGGCCGCGACGACATCGTCGGCCTCGACTCGTCGATCATCCTGTCGCCCGCGGTGTGGGAGGCGAGCGGTCACGTGAGCGGCTTCTCCGACCCGCTGACCGAGTGTCTGTCCTGCCATACGCGCCACCGCGCCGACCACCTCGAGGAACAGTACGAGGCGAAGCACGGCAAGCCGCCGGCCAACGGCCTCAAGGATTTGGCCTGCCCGAGCTGCGGCAACAAGGGCACGTTCACCGAGCCGCGCCAGTTCAACATGATGTTCAAGACGCACATCGGCGCGGCGGAGGACAGCTCCTCGGTCGCCTACCTGCGGCCCGAGACGGCGCAGGGCATTTTCATCAACTACCTCAACGTGCAGCAGTCGTCGCGCAAGAAGCCGCCGTTCGGCATTGGCCAGATCGGCAAGTCGTTCCGCAACGAGATCACGCCGGGCAACTTCATCTTCCGCACCCGCGAGTTCGAGCAGATGGAGATGGAGTTCTTCGTCCCGCCGGGCGACGACGAGAAGTGGTTCGAGTACTGGCTCGAACAGCGGATGGACTGGTACGTCGACCTCGGCATCTCGCGGGAGGCGCTGCGCTTCTTCGAGCACCCCAAGGAGAAGCTGTCGCACTACTCGAAGCGGACGGTCGACATCGAGTACAAGTTCGACTTCGCCCGCACCGAGTGGGGCGAGCTCGAGGGCATCGCCAACCGCACCGACTTCGACCTCGGCGCGCACAGCAAGGCGTCCGGCACCGACCTGTCCTTCTTCGACCAGGAGACCAACGAGCGCTACACGCCGTTCGTCGTCGAACCGGCGGCGGGCGTTGACCGGGCGACCCTCGTGTTCCTGCTCGATGCCTACACCGAGGACGAGGCGCCGACCGGTCAGGGCGGGACCGCGAAGCGCACCGTCCTGAAGCTGGACAAGCGGCTCGCACCGGTGAAGGCCGCCGTACTCCCGTTGTCGCGCAACGAGCGCCTGTCCCCGCTGGCCCGTTCTGTCGGCGACACGCTGCGCCGCAACTGGAACGTCGAGTTCGACGACGCCGGCGCCATCGGCCGTCGTTACCGCCGCCAGGACGAGATCGGTACGCCGTACTGCGTCACGGTCGACTTCGAGTCGCTCGACGACAACTCGGTGACGGTCCGCGAGCGGGACGAGATGACGCAGGACCGCGTCTCCCTCGACCGCCTCGAGGGCTACCTGGCCGAGCGCCTCCTCGGCTGCTAGCGGCGTCGCGGCGGTGCCGTCAGGCGTCCTCGACCGATGAGATCCGGTACGGGTGCACATCGGAGTCCCTGATCTGCACGATCGGGTGCAAGCCCGGCCCGAAACGATCTGTGGCGACGTCGATCTTGTGCCGAGCGTGCCGCGGCCACGGCTCGACCACAAATCACCGAACGGACGGGCATCCCGCGGCCTCACCGAACCGTCGACCTTCGAGGCCGACCGGTTTGTGGCCGCTGTTGCATCCGTTGCACAGGCGCTCGCATACTGCCAATGAGCAGCAGCGACTCGACCGCGGCCGCACTTGTGGTCGACCGGACCGTCTTAGCGCAACGTCCTTTGGCGGTCTCGAGCCCAGCGCCAGGGTGACGACCAAGTCGAACGCGAATACCACCCGAACAGCCCCGACCAGCTCTGGAACAGATGTGGTTCATGACGTCTTGCCTGACCGTGTGGAAACCGCGACGTCGTCGGCGGGCGAGTTGACATGACGTCCGGGTTGAGCAACCGGGTGAATGTCCTGCGGGATGCACTGCAGGCCCGCCTGTGGCCGGTCCCGACGGTTGGTCTTCTGCTCGCCGTCGCCCTCGGTGTGCTCATACCGTACGTGGACACCCGCGTTGACGGCAGCGTGCCACCCACGCTGCGCGCGTATCTGTTCGGTGGTGGCGCGGACGCCGCTCGCACCGTCCTGTCGGCGATCGGCGGCTCGCTGATCACCGTGACGTCGTTGACGTTCTCGCTGACCGTCGTGACGCTGCAGCTGGCCAGCAGCCAGTTCTCGCCGCGGCTGTTGCGGACGTTCTCCCGCGACCCGGTCGTCCACCGAACACTTGCACTGTTCCTCGGCACCTTCGCCTACAGCCTTGTCGTGCTGCGCACAGTGCGCACCACCACCGACAGCGGTCCGGAGTTTGTCCCGCGGATCTCAATCACGGTCGCGGTCGCACTGACGTTGGCAAGCGTGTTCGTTCTCGTGCTGTTCCTGGACCACCTGGCGACCCAGATCCGGGTCGAGACCATGCTCGACGACGTCCACGCCGACGCCGCCGACACGGTTCGCAGGGTTCTGCAGAAGCGCCCTCACCCGCTGGACGCTCGGCCGCTCCCACCCCAGGCGCCCCACGATGCCTGCCCGATCGAGGTCGCCGAGTCCGGGTTCCTGGTCGGCCTGGACGAGGACGGCCTGCTTGCGGCTGCGTGTGCAGCCGGCGCTGTCGTCCGGATCGAAGGCTTCCCGGGCAGCTCCCTCGTGCGTGGCACGCCGTTCGGTCGCAGCTGGCCGCTCGGAGATGCCCCCGTGCACCTGGAGCGGCAGTGCGCGCTGTCCGCGCAGGTGGCGGCCGCGGTGCGAGCGGGCCGCGAGCGCACCGGCGCCCAGGACATCTCGTTTGGGCTGCGGCAGCTGACCGACGTGGCGATCAAGGCGCTCTCGCCCGGCATCAATGATCCGACTACAGCGGTGCACGCGCTGGGGCACATCTCCGGGCTGCTCTGCGAAATGGTCGATTACCAGCTGGGCCCCAAGTTGCTGCATGACGAGCTCGGCCAGGTACGGGTCGTGCTGGAGCGGCCTGCACTGGCCGACCTGCTGGACAGCGCGCTGGCGCAACCACGCCGTTACGCCGCCGCCGCACCGAGCGTCTTGGCGCGGATCACCCTGGTGCTGCGTGAGGTCGCCTGGCGCGCGCGGGACCCGGAGGCCCAGCAGGCGGTGCGCGACGAGTTGCTGCGATTGCGGGAGACAGTCGCTCAGGCAGACCTGGGATCAGCCGAGACTGCCGAACTCGCCCGGCTGGATGCACTCGTCGAGCAGGCCCTGAACGGCCGTTGGTGAGCGGTCTCGGACCAACGGGTGCGAACGGCCGAATCGCCACTATCCGGTCGGCTGGACGTGACCGTACGAGGCCGTCGGTGCGGCTCTCGTGGTGGCAGTCGGGTACGACGTCACGGACCGAAGGGTTCGCCCAGCCCTAGCGCAAGCACAGTCACCAAGACCAAGCGCGCCGACGTGGAGCTCGCAGGCTGGCGTTGATGCGTTTCACCGCACCCGAGGCCCCGCCCGACTTCACGTGCACGTCGGTGGCCGCGAGACGGTGATCACACTCGCGGGCCGACCCTTCAAGCGCGGCCAGCGCAGCGGGTATTCTTCGCGAAACTGATGGGCGCGCGTTTCGGCGTGCCCGCATGCCGCTGGGAGCGCACGAAATGTCGCAGAGCACCAAGTTCGTCTACAGCTTCGACGAGGGCAACAGGGACCAGAAGGACCTGCTGGGCGGCAAGGGCGCCAACCTCGCCGAGATGACCCGCATCGGCCTCCCGGTGCCTCCCGGCTTCACCATCACCACCGAGGC
>JBDSAK010000028.1:0-2518 GCA_039922195.1 Mycobacteriales bacterium | reverse complement strand
GGCCGGGTCGATGCTGAACACTCCCGCGTGCGTCGCAGCATAGAGCGCCTTGTCGCCAGGCGCAGCACCGAGACCGTGCACATGAATCACGCCCGGATCGTCTCCGTCGAATGCAGCAAGTCCGGTGTCGCGCCCGCGCATCATCGCAACACCGACGACAGCGGCAACAAGCGCGACGCCAATACCCGCTACGCGTACGCGAGCCCTCCGTCGCTTCCGGCGAGTTCCCGGGAAGTTCACCGGCACTCGGGCTCCTTCGGTGGGAATGGAGCGACATGGGAGCGCTTGCGGGAGGCAAACAAGCGGAGGTAGGGCCCCATGTGCAGTCCTACTATATTGCGTAGTAGCCACTTAGCGCTGATGACTGGAGTTGCTCCTTGAGACTACGCCGCGACCGTGCCAAGGCAGAGCCCCCGCCGTACATGACCGCTCCCGAGCGCAAGGAATGGGAAAAGAGCAGGCATCGTGAGCGCAAGCGACGGCTGCTCAGGGTGGGTCAAGTGCTGATGGTGGCCGGCGCGCTGATGGCGGTCATCCACATGCTCGCGCACCTTCGCATGCTCGGAGATCAGGAGCCGTCAGGCTTGGTCGATCTCCTCGCCGGCTATCCAATGGCCGGGCTGATCTTGCTCCTAGGGGCCGTTGCCGCAGGGCAATAAGGCCACGGCGCACCTGAACTCGTCGTCATGGAACCCCGTGTGGGAGCAGTCGACTCAGTGGCCGCTTGTCGACAATGTTGTCCGCGGACGCGGCGGCTAGCGGCCGCCCCCGACGTCCGCAGGCAACGGCTGAGCGGCACGAGCGTCGCACGATCGACCGAGGCCGCAGCGACGAGTGCCCGAGGCTGACGCCAGGAGCACGCCTACTACCTGCAACACCGCAAGGTCCGAAGTGACTCCGTGAAAATCAGTGGGACCGCGGCTACTGGCAGCACGTCGAGTGACGTTGCTGGCGCTGCCCGCCTGACGATGCCTGATCGATCCCACTCGGGTAGTCGACGCGACGAACGCCGGTTATCGCTTCGAAAGCACGACCGCTCGCCGCAAGCGCAGGAGGCTCCGCCGCGACACGCCGCGAGCCCGCGCGAGCGGTCGGCACCGCTAGGAAGCTGCAAAGCGCTCAGCCCGATTCCGTATGGCCAACAGGCCGCTCGCGGCCACGCCTGGCCGCCCACAAGGGGTGCAGCGACCCACAAGCGCGGGGTCCGGAGTGTTGCGGTCTTGCCGCATCCGATCGCGACCCCGCCGGAGAGGAGGGGGGCACCGCGAGAGGATGTGCAGCATCAAGACGGCAACGTGCCCTGTCGAGTTGCGCTCGCCCCGCGCCGCCAGTCGGCCAGCCACGCGCCTACAAGACTCTCTCTCCCGGATGGCTTTCCGCGTCGACCTCCGGCCACGATGGAACGGTGACCACGACCCGTCCCGACCTGCGCAGGCTCCTCAGACATCCTGCCTACCGCCGGCTCTGGCTGGCGCGAACTGTGTCCCAGGTCGGCGATGTCGCCCAGTTCACGACCCTCGCCTTACTGCTTATCGCGCTGACCCGCTCCGGGCTCGGGGTGTCCGGGGCGGTGCTGGCCGAGATCGCGCCGGTGCTGCTGCTCGCGCCACTCGCCGGCAGTCTGGTCGACCGCCTCCCGCGCGTGCAGGTGATGGTCACCGCCGACCTCGCCCGGGTGCTGCTCGCCGGGGCCCTCGCGCTCCGTCACGACAGCGCGCCAGTCGCTTACGCCGTCGCGTTCGGGCTGTCCTGCGGGCAGGTGTTCTTCTCACCCGCCGCGCAGTCGCTGCTGCCCTCGGTCGTCGACGACGACGAACTCGTCGCTGCGAACAGCGGCATCTGGACCGCCGCGGTCACCGCCCAGATCCTCGTCGCGCCCGTCGCAGCCCTACTCGCGGTCCACGTCGGGTTCGGGGCGGCGTTCGCGGTCAACGCCGCCAGCTTCGCGTTCAGCGCCGCGGTCCTGCGGGGCCTGCGCGAACCCGAACGCACCAGGCCGGTGCAGGTCACCAGCCCGTTCGCGCATGCCCGCGACGGCCTCGAGGCTCTCGCCGCGCTACCACTACTCAAAGCACTCGCAGCCGGGCAGTTCCTGGCCGCGATGTCCGCGGGCGCCACCAGCGCGCTGCTCGTCGTCCTCGCCCAGGACCGCCTTGGTGGTCGCGGCAGCTTCGGTGTGCTCGTCGCCGCGATCGGCGCAGGCGCCGCCCTCGGGCCCCTGCTGCTCCTGCGACGCATCAGCAACCCACGCCGACCACTGTTCGTGTTCGGGCCCTACGCAGTCCGCGGCGTCGTCGACCTCACCCTCGCCGTCGCTACCAGCATCCCCCTCGCCGCGTGCGCGCTGGTGTTCTACGGCCTGTCCACCTCCACCGGCAACGTCACCTTCAGCAGCCTGATCCAATCCCGCGTGCCCGAAGAGCTCCGCGGCCGGGCGTTCGCCGGCTTCGACATGCTCTGGCAGACCGGCCGGCTCCTGAGCCTGCTCGGCGGCGGACTGCTCGCCGACGCCGTCGGC
>JBDSAK010000027.1:0-4744 GCA_039922195.1 Mycobacteriales bacterium | reverse complement strand
GCGCGGCTCTTGACGACGTCGCCCTTGTAGATCCAGACCTTCACGCCGATGCGGCCGAACGTCGTCTTGGCCTCGTACATGCCGTAGTCGATGTTGGCGCGCAGCGTGTGCAGCGGGACACGGCCTTCGCGGTAGAACTCGCTGCGGCTCATCTCTGCGCCACCGAGGCGGCCGGCGCACTGCACGCGAATGCCCTTGGCGCCGCCCTTCATCGCGCTCTGCATCGCCTTACGCATCGCGCGACGGAACGACACCCGCGACGACAGCTGCTCGGCGACACCCTGCGCAACGAGTTGCGCATCGATCTCGGGGTTCTTGACCTCGAGGATGTTGAGCTGCACCTGCTTGGCAGTCAGCTTCTCGAGCTCGGTGCGGATGCGGTCGGCCTCGGCGCCGCGGCGGCCGATGACGATGCCCGGACGTGCCGTGTGGATGTCGACGCGGACGCGCTCACGGGTGCGCTCGATGTCGACGCGGGAGATGCCGGCGCGCTCCATGCCCTTGGCCATGAGTCGGCGGATCGCCACGTCTTCCTTGACGTAGTCCTTGTAGAGCTTGTCTGCGTACCAGCGCGACTTCCACTCGGTGGTGATGCCGAGTCGGAACCCGTGCGGGTTAACTTTCTGGCCCACTAGCGGGTCAACTCCCTCGACTCGACGGCCACGGTGATGTGGCAGGTGCGCTTGCGAATGCGGTAGGCGCGGCCCTGGGCGCGCGGGCGGAACCGCTTCGCGGTCGGGCCCTCGTCGACGTAAGCCTGGCTGACGAACAGCTTGGTCTTGTCCGTCAGGTTGTTGTTGTGCTCGGCGTTGGCCATCGCACTGGCGAGCACCTTGTAGACGGGCTCGCTCGCGGCCTGCGGCGCGAACTTGAGCACGTTGAGTGCGTCGGTGGCCTGCATGCCGCGGATGAGGTCGACGATGCGCCGGGCCTTCATCGGTGTGATGTGCACGAACTTGGCCTGGGCGAGCGCAGCGTTGGACGGCAGGTGGCGCACCTTGTTCTCAGCCACGACGTGCCCTCCGCTCATCTTTGATGTGACCCTTGAACGTGCGGGTCGGCGCGAACTCGCCGAGCTTGTGCCCGACCATGCCCTCGGTCACGAAGACCGGGACGTGCTTGCGGCCGTCGTGCACGGCCATCGTGTGGCCGAGCATGTCCGGGATGATCGTCGAGCGGCGGGACCAGGTCTTGATGACCGTCTTGGTGCCCTTGCCGTTCTGCTCGTCGACCTTCTTGAGCAGATGGTCGTCGACGAACGGGCCCTTCTTCAGGCTGCGTGGCATCTCGAGGTCAACCCCTAACGCTTCTTGTTGGTCTTGCGCCGGCGGACGATGAGGGCGTCGCTCGCCTTGCGACGACGGGTGCGGCCTTCGGCCTGGCCCCAGGGCGACACGGGGTGCCGACCACCGGAGGTCTTGCCTTCGCCACCACCGTGCGGGTGGTCGACGGGGTTCATGGCGACACCGCGGACGGTGGGGCGCTTGCCCTTCCAGCGCATGCGGCCGGCCTTGCCCCAGTTGATGTTGGACTGCTCGGCGTTGCCGACCTCGCCGATCGTCGCGCGGCAGCGCAGGTCGACGTTGCGGATCTCGCCGGACGGCATGCGCAGCTGCGCGTAGGGACCGTCCTTCGCGACGAGCTGCACACTTGCGCCGGCGGAGCGGGCGATCTTGGCGCCGCCGCCGGGCTTGAGCTCGATGGCGTGTACGACGGTGCCCACGGGGATGTTGCGCAGCGGCAGGCAGTTGCCCGGCTTGATGTCGGCCGAGGCGCCGTTTTCGATGACGTCACCCTGCGACAGCTTGTTGGGCGCGATGATGTAGCGCTTTTCGCCGTCCGCGTAGTGCAGCAGCGCGATGCGCGCGGTGCGGTTGGGGTCGTACTCGATGTGGGCGACCTTGGCCGGCACGCCGTCCTTGTCGTGACGGCGGAAGTCGATCAACCGGTAGGCGCGCTTGTGACCGCCACCTTGGTGGCGTGTCGTGACGCGTCCGTACGAGTTGCGGCCGCCCTTGCTGTGCAGGGGACGGACCAGCGACTTCTCCGGCTCCGACCGAGTGATCTCGGTGAAGTCGGCGACGCTGGAGCCGCGGCGACCCGGCGTCGTCGGCTTGTACTTGCGGATACCCATCAGTAGTCCTTGTTAGTGGTCCAGTGGTCCCGGTCCGTCCCCCGCGAGTGCGGGCGACGGTCAGACCCCTGGGCCTCCGAAATCTGCTATCCGGTCGCCGTCGGCCAGGCTGACGATCGCGCGCTTGGTGTCCTTGCGCGTGCCGTAGCCGAACTTCGTGCGCTTGCGCTTGCCGTTGCGGTTGGTTGTGTTGACCGAGGTCACCGTCACGCCGAAGATCTGCTCGATCGCGATCTTGATCTGCGTCTTGTTGGCATCGGGCGCCACGATGAACGTGTACTTGTTGCTGGCGTCGAGCAGGCCGTAGCTCTTTTCGGAGATCACCGGCTGCAGGATCACGTCACGCGGGTCGGGGATCACGCTTCGCCGCCTTTCTCGGTGTCGTCGTCGGCATCGGCGTCCGCGTCGTCCGTGGTGACCGGCTGGTCGATCTCGGCGGATGTCGCACGGGCCTTGACCGACTTGCCCTTCGGGCCGCCCGCGACGAACGCCGCGAGTGCTGCCTCGGTGAACACGATGTCGTCGCTCACGAGGACGTCATAGGTGTTGAGCTGCCCCGGGTCGATCAGGTGCAGGTCGGAGACATTGCGCAGACTCTTCCACGCGAGTTCGTCCGTGCGCTGCACCACGATCAAGGCCCTGCGACCGAGCGTCAACGAGGCCAGCGCACCGAGCGCCGTCTTCGTGGACGGCGTGTCGCCTGCGACAAGTCCGGACAGCACATGCACCTTGCCATTGCGAGCGCGGTCCGAGAGCGCTGCGCGCAGTGCGGCCGCCTTCATCTTCTTGGGCGTCCGCTGCGAGTAGTCGCGCGGCTGTGGACCGAAGACAACGCCACCGCCGGTGAACTGCGGCGCGCGGATGGAGCCCTGACGGGCGCGGCCGGTCCCCTTCTGGCGGTATGGCTTGACGCCACCACCGCTGACCTCGCCGCGCGTCTTGGTCGAGTGCGTGCCCTGGCGCGCGGCAGCGAGTTGCGCGACGACGACCTGATGCATCAACGGGACATTGACCTGGACATCGAAGATGTTCTCGGGGAGCTCGGCGCTGCCGGCCTTCTTGCCGTCGGTGCCGAGAACGTCGACCGTGCTCATGCAGCACCTCCCGGCTTGCCCTTGACTGCCGTGCGAACGAAGACGAGGCCGCCGGTCGGACCGGGGATGGCGCCCTTGATGAGCAGGTAGCCGCGCTCGGCGTCAACGGCGTGGACCGTGAGGCTCATCGTCGTGACACGCTCGTGGCCCATGTGACCGGCCATCTTGGTGCCCTTGAAGACCCGCGACGGGGTGGCACAGGCGCCGATCGAGCCGGGCGAGCGGTGGACCTTCTCGACACCGTGCGAGGCGCTCTTGCCGTGGAATCCGTGGCGCTTCATGCCACCGGCGAATCCCTTGCCTTTGCTGGTGCCGGAGACGTCGACCTTGCTGCCGGCCTCGAAGAGCTCGGCGGTCAGCTCCTGGCCGATCGTGTACTCGGACGCGTCCGGCGTACGCAGCTCGGCGACGTGCCTGCGCGGCGGAACGCCGGCCTTGGCGAAGTGACCCGTGTCAGGCTTGTTGACCTTGCGCGGGTCGATCGCGCCGTACGCCAGCTGGACGGCGGAGTAGCCGTCGGAGTCGGGGGTCTTCACCTGGGTGACGATGCAAGGCCCGGCCTTGACGACGGTGACCGGAACCATCCGGTTCGATGCGTCGAAGACCTGGGTCATCCCCAGCTTCTCGCCCAAGATTCCCTTGGTATTGGTGGCCATGACGAAGCGATCCCTTACAGCTTGATCTCGATGTCGACGCCCGCCGGAAGGTCCAGGCGCATGAGCGAGTCGACGGTCTTGGGCGTCGGGTCGAGGATGTCGATGAGGCGCTTGTGGGTGCGCATCTCGAAGTGCTCTCGACTGTCCTTGTACTTGTGCGGCGAGCGGATGACGCAGTAGACGTTCTTTTCGGTCGGCAGCGGAACCGGGCCCGCGACCTGCGCGCCAGTACGCGTCACCGTCTCGACGATCTTGCGCGCCGAGCTGTCGATGACCTCGTGGTCGTAGGCCTTGAGCCTGATCCGGATCTTCTGTCCTGCCATTGCCGCCTTCTCTTCTTTCCTCGGTTTTGCTATTGCCTGCACCCGTTCACCGTTGTACGGCGGCCGTGGGGCCGCCGTACAACGGCACTGAACTACTTGAGGATCTTGACTACCCGGCCGGCGCCGACGGTGCGGCCACCTTCGCGGATGGCGAACTTGAGGCCCTCTTCCATGGCGATCGGCTGGATGAGGGTGACCTTCATCTCCGTGTTGTCGCCCGGCATGACCATCTCGACGCCCTCGGGGAGGTCGACGACGCCGGTCACGTCGGTGGTGCGGAAGTAGAACTGCGGGCGGTAGTTGTTGAAGAACGGCGTGTGCCGGCCACCTTCGTCCTTGCTCAAGATGTAGACCTGCGCTTCGAACTCGGTGTGCGGCGTGATCGACTTCGGCTTGCACACGACCTGCCCGCGCTCGACTTCTTCGCGCTTGATGCCACGCAGCAGCAGGCCGACGTTGTCACCGGCCATGCCCTGGTCGAGCAGCTTGCGGAACATCTCGACGCCGGTGACGGTCGTGGTCTGAACGGCTTCCTTG
>JBDSAK010000026.1:0-15233 GCA_039922195.1 Mycobacteriales bacterium | reverse complement strand
ATCGGCTTGTCCGGGTCGAAGAAGCCGCAGCCGCGGAAGATGCGGCCGTACCAGCCGTCCATGCTGTAGCCGGGGATGGTGACCGCGCCTTCGTTGAGGGACTTGCTGTCGTCGTACAGCGCCGTGACGTCGATGTCGTTGACGGCGCCGCGGCCCTCGCAGCGCGAGCACATGCCGCCGGTGATGCTGAAGCTGCGCCGCTCCTTGGTGGTGGCACCGCCGCGCTCGATGGTGACTGCCCCGGCGCCCGAGATGGACGCGACGTTGAACGAGAACGCCTGCGGAGAGCCGATGTGCGGCGTGCCAAGGCGACTGAAGAGGATGCGTAACATCGCGTTGGCGTCCGTCGCCGTGCCGACCGTCGAGCGAGGGTTGGCGCCCATCCGCTGCTGGTCCACGATGATCGCGGTCGTCAGCCCGTCCATCACGTCGACCTCGGGCCGGGCCAACGTCGGCATGAAGCCCTGCACGAAAGCGCTGTAGGTCTCGTTGATCAATCGTTGCGACTCCGCAGCGATCGTGTTGAACACCAGCGAGCTCTTGCCCGAACCGGAGACGCCGGTGAAGACCGTCAGCCTGCGCTTCGGCAACTCGACGCTGACGTCCTTGAGGTTGTTGACGCGCGCGCCCTGGACGCGGATCAGATCGTGGCTGTCGGCACCGCCCAGTGCGGGCGTCGGCGAACCCGCCTGTTTGGACCTGCTCATCGCGTCTCCAGCAGTGCGGCGGAGGCAGGCTTAGGGAAGGGCAGCAAAGTCACGCTTGGCTTTCCGGTACCACCCCATTCCAGCTATCGGGTTCTTCCACCGGCCCTTCATCTCCTGGAGCGCGCCCCGGTGCGTCTCATCGCCGCCGGCGACGATGTCCTTCAGGTGGCGGTCTTGTGCCTTGATGACATCGTTTGCGGTTTCTCCATGCAGGGGCAGGTCACACGGCCCGCCCAGCTGCCTACAGGTCATGGTCTTCACGGGGCATCGCTTCCTTTGGTTCGGTCGACGATCGGGACTGCTAGCGCAGTTCCTGGATGCGGATCATGTTTCCCGCGGGATCGCGGACGGCGCAGTCGCGCACGCCGTACGGCTGCTCGATCGGCTCCTGGACCACCTCGGCGCCGCCGGCCTCCAGCTTGGCGAACGTGTCGTCGAGGTCGGCGGTGGCCAGGTTGAGACCGCCGTAGGTGCCTTTGGCCATCATCTCGACGATGGTGCGGCGCTCGTCGTCGGTGATGCCAGGATCGACCGCCGGCGGATGCAGGACGATCGCCGTGTTGGGCTGGTCGGGGGGGCCGACGGTAATCCAGCGCATCCCCTCGTAGCCGACGTCGAGTCGGACCTCGAAGCCCAGGATGTCGCGGTAGAAGGCCAGCGCCGCGTCAGGGTCGTTGTGCGGGAGGAAACTCGAGTGAATGGTGATGTCCATGGCGGTCACACTAACTGCGGATTGCTGACCCCTGCTTCTCGATTCCTGATCGGTCTGGTCACCTGTCTCGTCACGCACGAGGGCATCTCTGCCGTCACGCGCGCCGCATCGCGCCGGTAGGTGCTGGGCGGCACACCGACCAGTTCGGTGAAGCGCGTGCTGAACGTGCCGAGCGATGAGCAGCCCACCGCGAAACAGACCTCGGTGACACTGAGGTCGCCTCGCCGCAGCAGCGCCATCGCACGTTCGATGCGCCGCGTCATCAGGTAGGAGTACGGCGACTCCCCGTAGGCGAGCCGGAATTCGCGGCTGAGGTGGCCGGCCGACATGTGCGCGCCGCGAGCGAGCGCCTCGACGTCCAGCGGCTGCGCGTACTCCCGATCCATCCGGTCGCGCACCCGGCGCAGCCGGGCGAGGTCGTGCAGGCGCTGTGTCGCGGCGGGTCTGCTGGTCACCTTCGAGATCGTGCCACGTCGCAACGGAGGTGGTGCAGATTCATCTAGTCGCCCGGTACGGCGTCGTCGTCGCCCTGCGCAGGTTCGGGCGACCGGCCCGCCTTGACCGAGGAGAGCAGACCGGCAACGCCGATTCCGATGAGCATGAGCGGCACGACCCAACGCGGGCTGGCCGAGTACTCGACGGTCAGGTCGAGCAGAAAGAGGATGCCGACGGCGATGAAGACGGCGCCGCTGACGAGTGAGGTGAGGTCGAGGTCATGACGCTTCATGGCGCACCTGCAGTTCTCCTAAGCCCATCCGGGTGTTGATCGTCAGGTCTGCGGTCGAGGGGTCGCCGATGTCGAGGTCCAGGTCGAACCCGTCCTGTTGCGGCGCACCGAAAACCGTGACGTCACCGGCGCCGATGTGCCCGGTGACTCGGACCGATACCCCCTCGGGCACGAGCACCGTGAGTTCGCCGAAACCGACGTTCGCATCGATCGCGTGTCTACCCTCCCCGAACTCGACCGCGGTCAGATCGAGCACCGCTGCTCCTACCTTCAGGTGGTAGCCGTCGTCGAGTTGGTCGACGCGAGTGAGCTGCCAGGTCACGTCGCCCGTGCCGCCGCGCCATGGCACGTCGACGAGTGACACGACCGATACGGCGAGCGCGAGCAAGACACCCAGCGCGATGAGACCGCGCGAGCGGCCGTACCAGGCTCCTGCGACGAGGCCGATCCCCACGATCAGCACGGCGCCGGCGAGAACTCCCTGGAGGGAGATATCGGCTGTGCCGGTCGTGTCGAGCAGCGCGGCCAGCCCGATCCCGATCAGCAGTGCGCTGAACGTCAGCGACCCGAGTTGAGAACGCTCGCGGCGCTTCTTCGGCGCCGGGACCGACCAGTGCGGCGGTGCCGGAGCGGCGAGCGGCGGGGTGGTCGCCGTGGCCGCCCAGTACGCCGACGACTCGGGGGGTGCATCGGGAATGGAAGAGGCCGTGGCGAATGTGGCCGGCGGTTGCATCGTCGACCGCGAGTCCCTGCGCCACCAGGCATATCCCGCGAGAAGCAGCACTGGCAGCACCCAGTCGCCGTCGCCGGCGCCGTGGTCGAAGACGGCGCCCACGGAGACGAGGCCGGCGATGACGACGACCGCGAGGATCAGCAGCTCGCGTCCTCGCGCGCCGTCGCGCCTCGCCGCCTGCGCGGCCGAGAGCTGGCGGCCCTCGTCCGGAATGAGCAGCCAGGCGACGACGTACATCAGGACGCCGGCCCCGCCGAATATCGTCAGGCAGGCGATGGCGACCCGGATGATGACCGGGTCGATGTCGAAGTAGCGGCCGAGGCCGCCGCAGACGCCGCCGACGTAACGGTCGGTCGAGCTACGTTCGAGCCGGGGCCGCGTGTCGTTCAGTGGGGGTGGTGCGGACGTTGGCGTGCTGTCAGTCGATGTCGTCATGCATCCATGGTTGCGCTCGCCGAGCCGCGATACATCAGGGAGCGACCCTGATATCGCCCCTGACTCGGGTGACGGTGAAGTAAGGACGCACCCTGATGTGCGCCATGGCTCACGCGTGTGACCATGGGGCGGGAGGTGATCGCCACCGTGGCCACAAGTACGCCCGCACGAAAGATGTACCGCCGCGATGGTGCTGTCGCCGGCATCGCTGCCGGTCTTGCCGATCACCTTCGGGTGGACGTCCGGCTCGTGCGCGCCCTGTTCGTCGGACTGTGCTTCGCCCGCGGCTTCGGCGCGATCTCGTATCTCGCGCTGTGGGCGGTGGTACCCCAAGCGCCGGCATCCTCGGTGCCGTTCGGCACCGCGAAGAGGGCGAGCCGGAAGGTCATGGGCAGCAGCGTGCTGCCCCTGGTCGCCCTCGGAATCGGCGGCCTCTGGTTGGCGACCGCGCTCGGGCTGTCCATCGGCGGGTCCGCGGTATGGCCGTTGGTGCTTGGCGGCGCCGGCGTCGCGATCGTCTGGCGCGAGGCCGACGACGCACAGCGCGCGCGGCTCGCGGCGCTCCCGTCGCGCACGGCCCAGATCTCCGCGCGCGAGCCGCTGGGACTGGTGCGCATCGCGGGAGGCGCCGGCCTGCTGTTTGCGGGAATCGCCGCGTTCGTCGGCACGCAAGCAGACTGGGGCGCGGTGTGGCGTGGGGTTCGTGCCGGCGCCATCGTGCTCGCCGGAGTGCTGCTCATCTTCGGTCCGTGGTGGTGGCGCATGGTGCAGGACCTGACCTCCGAACGCCGCGAACGCATCCGTTCTCAGGAGCGCGTCGAGATCGCGACACACGTGCACGACTCGGTGCTGCACACGCTGGCCCTGATCCAGCGAGCCGCGAGCGATCAGCGCGAGGTCAGCCGGCTGGCGCGTGGACAGGAACGTGAGTTGCGTCGCTGGCTCTACCGGCCCGAGGGGGAGGCAGGTAGCGGGACACTACGCGCGGCGCTGGATGCGGTAGCCGCTGAGGTGGAAGACATGCACGCCGTCACGGTCGAGGTCATCGTCGTCGGTGACTGCGCCCTCGACGAGAAGCTGACCGCGCTGGTGGCCGCCGCCCGCGAGGCACTCGTCAACGCGGCCAAGCATTCGGGTGTCGAGCTCGTCTCGCTCTACGCGGAGGTCGACCCAGGCACCGTCACTGTCTTCGTGCGCGACCGTGGCGACGGCTTTGCACCGGACGACGTACCCGGCGACCGGTACGGTCTGGCGGAGTCGGTCATTGGCCGAATGCGTCGGGCAGGGGGCACGGCGACCGTCCGTAGTTCGCCGGGCGACGGCGCCGAGGTTGAGCTGGAGATGACGAGAGCTCGATGAGCGCACCCCGAGTCTTCATCGTCGACGACCACCAGATGTTTCGGTCCGGTGTCCGCGCAGAGATCGGCAACCTGGTCGACGTCGTCGGCGACGCCGCCGATGTGGACGGCGCAATCTCCGGTATCCGCGCGACCACGCCGGACGTCGTACTGCTCGACGTGCACATGCCGGCGGGCGGCGGCCGTGCCGTCATCGAGGGCGTGCACGCCACGCATCCGTCGATCGCATTCCTCGCACTGTCGGTGTCGGATGCCGCGGAGGACGTGATCGGCTTGATCCGGGCCGGTGCCCGCGGCTACTTGATGAAGAGCGTGTCCGGAGAAGAACTCTCGGCGGCAATCGGGCGCGTGCGCGACGGCGATGCCGTCTTCTCACCGCGGCTGGCCGGGTATGTGCTCGACGCTTTCGCCGCGACGCCCGACGTCAGGACTGCCGACCCGGAACTCGACCAGCTCACCACGCGCGAACGAGAAGTGCTGCGGCATATCGCCCGCGGGTATACGTACAAGGAGATCGGGACCCAACTGTTCATTTCCGTGAAGACCGTGGAGACGCATGTGTCATCGGTGCTGCGCAAGCTGCAGCTGTCGAGCCGGCACGAGCTGACGCGATGGGCGAACGACCGCCGGTTGATCTGATGCGGCTGGCTATCCGATACCGGCGTCCTTGAACTTGCGCTGCGCCCGCAGGTCCAGCTCGCCGGCGAGCTCCGCCGCGATGGGCGCACTGATGGCGTACGACGTCGAGATCGACAGGTAGTCAGCCTTGTCGGTGACGGCGATGCCGCCGTAGTTCACCGCCCCGGACGCGAACGTGATGGTGAACGTGGCCATGTTGGGCGTCTGCGGCGTGACATTGACGACGGCATCGTCACCGTCGAAGTTCTGCTTGACGTTCTTGCATTGGATCAGCAGGTCGAGAATCGCCCGAGCCGCAGCCCGGGCGCCGCCGGGCGTGTAGCGCGAGATGCCGTGTCTCGCGGCGCCTTCGTAGCTGGGGTTGACGAGTTCCCACGACACGTCGAGCACCCGATCCACTGCTGCCACCGTTGCGGTGCCGCAGATGTCACCGAGTTCGGGCTCCTCACCGGGCACCTGCATCCATTCGCCGCCGAGCTGCGGCCCGGTGACCAGCAACTCCCTCGCCGCCGCGAGTTGTGCGGCGTCCACCGGCGCAGCCTTGGCTGGGGCGGACGAGATGTCGGGCGGTGTGCTTGCCGAAGCGGTCGCGGTCGCGGTCGCGCTGCTATTCGGCGCGGCTGTGCTGCTCGATGAGGAGGCGAGGCTCGAGGTTGTGCTCGCCGACGGAGACCCTGCGGTCGTCGGGCCCGGCGAATCCGAGGCAGCACTCGCGCTCGCCGATGTCGCCGAAGCCGGGGCCGACGTCGTCGTAGCCGGGGATGGCGCTGCGGAAGGAGGGGACTGCTTCTTTTCGCTGGTGCACCCAGTCGCGGCAACGAGGACAACGACGCAGAAGGCGACGCGAGTGATGCGGGACATGGCTACCAGGGTACCTGCCCCGATGACGCCAGCGCGTGGGACGGGCAGCGGCTGCACCCGGTAGATGAGATCCTTCCAGGCATGAACCAGCCCGTGCCGGACGCCGATCAGGAGCTCAGTCCAGCCGAGATGACTCAGGCGGAGAAGCTCGAGGAGATGTTCGGCGGGCGCCGGGGCGTCATCGACGGCGCCGCTCCGCCGATCGTGTTTGTCGCCACCAACAGCATTCGCCACGACGTTCGTGAGGCGGCGATTGCGGCGGTCGGCTCGGCTGTGGTGCTCCTTCTGATCCGGCTCCTTCGCCGCGAGCGGACGCGGCACGTGTTCAGCGGCGTGCTCGGTGTCGCGATCTCGGCGGGGATTGCCGCCCGTTCCGGTCGGGCCTCCGACTACTTCAAGCCGGGCATCTGGCTCAACACTGGGTATCTGGCCGCGTTCGTCCTCTCGGTCGTGATCCGCAGGCCGATCGTGGGGCTCGTGCTGAGGCAGTTCAGCGACAAGCCGGCGTCGTGGCACGACCATCCTCGAGTGCGCCGCGCGTATTCGGAGCTCACGCTGCTGTGGGCGCTGATGTACGGGTTGCGCGTCGCTGTTCTCGAGCCCCTGCGCCGCAGGGACGCAAACGAACTCGCGGCGGCTATGAAGATCGCGCTCGGCTATCCCCCGCTCTTGCTGCTGCTCGCGATCACCATCCCCTACCTGCACTGGCGCACCGCCGGAGTTCCGGTGCCCGCGGCCGGCGATCGGGACGGGTCCGACGATGATGGCGACGTGATCGACCCGCCAGACCCTGCGCGCTTGCCGACTATTCCCGCCGGGTAGGGACTCCGTAGTGCTGGCGATCGGCCGGCGGAACGAAGGGTCCGGCCAGTGCACATCACACTCTCGCTCGTTCTCCCACGGGACGAGTCGAGCATTCGGGTGGTTCGCCACATCTGTGCCAAGGCGCTCGAAGAGATCTGTACAGCGCCTGAGACGGTGAGCGACATCGAGATCGCCCTCACGGAGGCGTGTGCCAACGTGGTCGAGCACTCGGGCCCGGGCGACGACTACGGCGTCGACGTCACCATCGACGACGACACGTGCGTCATCCGCGTCATCGACAACGGATCTGGCATCGGGGCCGCAGCTCACGACGACGCACCGATCGAGCTGACGGCCGAGGGTGGGCGTGGGGTCCGGCTGATGCGGGCGCTGGTGGACCGGGTCCACTTCGATTCCAAGCCCGAGGACGGGACGGTTGTCAGTCTCGAGAAGCGGCTCGTCTTTGACGGCGTACCTCCGCCGTTCGCCGTGACCGCCTCCGGTGGCGGGGTGCAACCGCACACTCGCGGGGAGTAGTACCCGCCGGTGTCCGCCCGATAGCCCGACACAGCGCTCCGACGGGGGTGTACAAAAGATCGTGGAATCAGGCGACTCCCGCGCAGCGCCGCTGCAGCTCCTGCTCGACTCGTTCGTTGCCATCGCGGCCGAGCGGCACGTCGATGCCATCTTGGAGCAGGCAGTCGACTTCGCGCGCCTGTCTACGCAGGCGCGCTATGGCGCGGGCGCCGTCGTGTGGGACGGCGAGGTCAGCCAATACGTGCAGCGCGGCCTGTCCGCGGCCCAGCTGGAAGCGCTCCCCAAGCCGGCAGCCGGCGCCGGAGTCATCGGCGCCCTGCTCGAGGGAAAGTCGCCGATCAGAGTGGAGCGGATGCAGGCGGACTCCCGCCTCGCCGATGCTCTCGACACCAGGGTGCCGATGGCCGCGTTCCTCGGCATCCCCATGTTCGCGGAACAGCGCGTGCTCGGCGCGCTCTACCTCGCAAAGGCGCCCGGCGAGGGTGTCTTCACCGAACACGACGAGCTGTTCATGGAGGCCCTTGCCCGTCAGGCCGCAACGGCGATCGCCGCCAGCCGTGCATTGGACCAGCGCGATGAGGAGATCTCCGAACGCAAGCGAACGGACGTCTTCGTACAGCTGCTCCAGGTCATCGCGATGGCCGCCAACTCGGCCAAGACCCTAGAAGAGGCGCTCGCGTTTGCCATCGACGAGGTGTGCACCCGGGTCGGTTGGCCGGTCGGCCACGTCTACCTGTACGACGAAGGCCGTGACGCGCTGGTGCCGACCAACATCTGGCACCTCGACAACCCCGAACGCTTCGCCACGTTCCGGCGGGTCACCCAGAAAACTGTGGTGCCGAGCGGGCTCGGGCTCACCGGCCGGGTTCACCTGACCGGCAAGCCCGCGTGGATCTACGACATGCAAGTCGAACCAGGGCAGCCACGCGCGCTATCCGGTGAAGGCATCGGCGTGCGGGGGGCGTTCGGCTTTCCGGTGGCGATCGGCCCCGACGTCGTTGCCGTACTCGAGTTCTTCTCGCCCGACCCCGCCGACCCCGACGACGAGTTGCTCGATTTGATGGGCAACGTCGGCACGCAACTCGGCCGTGTCGTCGAGCGCATCCGCGCTCAGGACGCGCAGCGACAGCACGCCACTGACCTCGAGCGGGCGAACGCCGAACTCCAGGCGCTCAACGAACTGAAGAGCGATTTCCTCGCGACGGTCTCGCACGAGCTCCTCACCCCGCTGACGCCGATCCTGGGCTTCGCTGCTCTGCTGACGCGCCAGTGGCAGGGACTGAGTGACGAGCAACGATTGCAGTTCGCGCTGGAGATCGAGACGAAGGCCCGCTCACTCGCGACGTTGATCGACGAGGTGCTGATCATGGCGCGCCTCGAGGGGCGCACCGTGCATGCCCGACAGCAACGTGTCGGCCTGCACGACGTGGTCGAACGCGCGGCGCGGCACTTCCCGGGCTATGAGGTGTCCGTGCTGATCGACGTGCCGGACGATCTCGACGTGCTTGCCGACCGTGAGCATCTGCAGCGGATCGTCAGCATCTACATCGACAACGCATTGAAGTACGGCCGGGCCCCCGTCCGCGTGGCCTCGATGGTCGCCGCGGGGGGCGTCGAACTGCGGGTGTGTGACGACGGGGACGGCGTACCCGAGGACTTCGTTCCCTATCTGTTCGAGAAGTTCAGCCAGGCCTCGACCGGCTCGACCCGCACGGCTACCGGGCTTGGGCTCGGCCTGTCGGTTGCCCGCGGCCTGGCCGGCCTGCAGGCCGGTGATGTCTGGTACGAGCGCGTGACCGACGGCGGGGCGTGTTTCGCGGTGCGGATTGCCAAGGCGGGTCCGCTCACACTCGACTCCTGACGATCGCCGGGGACCTGAATGGGGCGGCCGAAGCCGCCCTTCACTGCGTCAACGTTCGACTAGGCGATGCTCGTGCTGTCACGCTCGCGGTCGCCTTCGACGTAGTCCTTTTCGGTGCGGCCCACCCCCAGGAGGATCGCCGCCGTCGCGAAGTGAAGCACGTTGTCCCAGCCGTTCAGCGACAGGATGTTGGCATCGTTGTTGTCGTTTGCGATGAACAGTCCGATCACGGCGATCAGGAGATAGGTCGCGCCGACCGTCAGGTTCATCGACCTCGCCGCGCGGTATCCGGCGCGGGCCGCCCCGAGCAGGGCCAGTCCCACCAGCAGATGTACGACGTTGTGCAGTCCATTGATCTCGAACAGGAGCAGTCGCTTGTCCGTGTCCGTTACCAGGAGGTCGCTGACGATCAGGTAGCCGACGACTCCGATGAGCAGATAGCCACCTCCGAAGACGTAGGCGACGAGACGATTGCGCGACATGGGGCCACCGTCGTTGGGGGACATGGCAACACTTCTCGGTCTGTATAGCGAGGAACGCTCCAGATGACGCGCGCTGCCCAGGTATTCGCGGCAGTGGTTGCCTCGGATGCAGGTGTTCGGCTTGGGGTGCTGAAATGCTGACCAGCGGTACCCGGCCCGCTGGGGGGGTACGCCCGCGTTTCACCCGAAGGAGGCTGCCCTGTACGACGTACTGGTCATCGGAGGTGGACCGTCGGGCCTTGCCGCGGCGACGTGGCTCGGCCGCTACCGGCGCAGCACGCTGCTCGTCGACAGTGGTGACTACCGCAACGCCGCGGTCGAGGCGAGCCACGGGTACCTGGGCAGCGACGGGATGAACCCTGCCGACCTGCGCGAGCGGGCGCGCGCCGACCTCGCGACGTACAAGACGGTCGAAGTGCGTAGTGGTTCGGTGACATCCCTCTCGGGCTCGCACGGGGACTTCACCGCGGTTGTCGACGGTGAGCCGATCGCCGCGCTGCGCGTCGTTGTCGCCACCGGCGTTCGTGACGCCTTCCCGGAGGTCGGCAACTTCTTCGAACACTACGGCGCGAGCGCGTTCCACTGCCCGACCTGCGACGGCTACGAGGCGAGCGGCAAGAACGTCGTTGCCGTCGGTTGGAGCGCGGCCGCCGCCGGGTTTGCGCTGCTCCTGCTGGACTGGGCAACGAGCGTCACGCTGGTGACCGACGCGCGCCGCTTCGAGGGGGACGACGCGTGTCGTGCTGCTCTTGCTCGGCAAGGGATCGAGCTGATCGAGGACGACGCGGTGGCGCTCGAGGGCGCGCGCGGCGACCTGCGATGCGTGGTCCTGCGCGGCGGCCGTCGGCTCGACTGCGAACTGTTTTTCTTCTCGATCGCGCATCAGCCGAACGCGTCGCTCGCCCTGCACCTGGGTTGCACCATGTCAGAGGACGGCTATGTCGATGTCGACGAGAGCTGCGAGACCTCCGTCCCTGGCGTCTACGCCGCCGGCGACCTCACGCCCGGAATGCAGCTCGTTCAGGTGGCTGCAGCCAAGGGCGCGATCGCGGGTGTGAGCGCCGCCCGCTCGCTCCAGGGAGAACCGGGCGCCCCCGGCTCGCCCGAGCCCGCGCCCGATCCCGAGGTCGAACTCCAGCGCGGGCGGTAGCGCCCGTGCACGGCCGTTCCGGCTCCCGGCCGAGTGTGGATACCCATCGGCGCTGCCCGGCGGCAGGCTGGGCATCCACGATTCGATTTTCTGGCCGGGGCTGGGCACCGGGTCGCCTCATCTGACACGATCGGCCGGACGGCGCGAGACCAGTGACAGGAGACCTACGGTGGGCGACGACTTCGCCGTGGTGGTCACCCGGGAATCCGGCCGCTGGGAGGCCGCTGTCCTCCCGGAGAAGTTCGTCTCGGATCTCGACGCCCTGATCGCGGCGGCGCGCCAGGAGATCAGCGAGGGTGGGGTCATTGCGCTGGTCAATGTCGCCGACGAGTTCTTCGTAGCCCTGCGCGTGCTCGGCCCCGAGACGCGGATTCTGCTCAGCGACGTGACCGCGGCAGTTGCGTGGGAGCTGGCTGCTCAGGTCGTGGCGTTTCTGGGTGTCGAGCCGCCGGGTGACGACGACATCGACGACGTCTGGCCGGTGGGTGACCTGTCGATATTCGACGATCTCGGCATCGACGAGATGGAACTCGCTGCTGTGCTCTCGGACCTCGACGCGTACGCCGACGAGATGCTTCTCGCGATCGCGCGACGGGCCGGCTTCGGCGAGGCCTACGAACGCGTCGTCGAAACCAGCGTCCACTGAACCCCACATCCGAGCGCGGTTGCCCGCAACGGTTTGTTGTCGTCCGCGGGCTCGGATCCCTACGATCTCCTCCGTGGCCAGCCGGCTGCGGCCTCGACCCCAGCTGACGGAGCACCGACGTGTCGCAGTACTTCGCCGCCCTCATGCACCGCTCGGCCGACGGCTGGGGTGGCGAGGAAATGATCCTCGACGACATCGAGGACCTCGACGGCGTCGTCGAAGCGATCCGCGACCGCACCGATGGTCTGGCTCTGCTCTTCGTCGAGGAGGACGACGAATACTTCGCCGTCGTCCGGGTCGACGGTGACCGCGACGCGCGGACGTTCATCTCGGATGTGCGGGCCATCGACACGTTCGCGCTGGCGGCTCGCATCATGGAAGACGAAGTCGCGATCGCGCCCGCCGAGGACGACGAGGACAGCCCACCGGCGGTGACTGTGCCGGCAGGAGACCCGGCGATCGTCGCCGATCTCGGAATCTCCCAGTCCGCACTCATCGAGCTGTGCTCCGAAGAAGGACTTCTCCCTGCGGACGTCATCACCGCCATCTGCGCGAAGGCGGGTTGCGCGGATGTCCTCGAGGAGATTCGCGAGGGCTGAGGTCGTGTCACCAGAGGGCGGGCGGATCGACGACACCGCAGCGATGCGGCTCGCTCTCGCCGAGGCACGTGGTGCTCTCGAGCACGGGGATGTACCGATTGGCGCCGTCGTGCTCTCGCCGGAGGGGGGCCTGCTGGCATCGGCCGGCAACCGCCGGGAGGTCGACGGCGATCCCACGGCGCACGCCGAGGTCCTCGCACTCCGCGCTGCGGCAACGGTTCTCGGCTCGTGGCGCCTCGAGGGCTGCACGCTGGTCGTGACCCTCGAGCCGTGCACCATGTGCGGCGGCGCAGCCGTGCTCGCGCGAGTGGCCCGCGTCGTCTTCGGAGCGATCGACCCCAAGGCCGGCGCCGTCGGCTCGCTGTGGGACGTCGTCCGGGATCGGCGGCTCAATCATCGCCCTGAGGTGATTGGCGGCGTACTCGAGGCCGAATCCGCGCTCCTGCTCAAAGAGTTCTTCGCGAGCCACCGCATCCGTTAGGCTCGCCCGCGGTGGAGTTGCCTAGTGGCCGACGGCGCACGCCTCGAAAGCGTGTGAGGGTGCAAGCCCTCCGTGGGTTCAAATCCCACCTCCACCGCTATGGGGCTGCCGACGAAAGTCTTGTCGAGTAGCGACGAAAGTGCACGACGAGGGCAGCCCTGAGCAACGCGCTCGGGGCTGTTGTCGATTTTCGGCGCATTTGAGCGTTGTCAGACCGAGTGACAGCGGTTGGGCGCCGCTCGTTGGACTCGTGGAAGAGATAGGGCACCCCGAGGGTATGCGGCGTTACATGCGTTACGAACCAGCAATATCTGCTCGCCGGTTCGTACGACCAGTACTACGTTGCCCCGCGTGATGTCGGCGCTGGACGTGGTGGCACTGGAACACGCCTTACGCGACGCAGGCCTCGCTTGGTGTGTCGTCGGCGGATGGGGCGTCGATGCGCTCCTCGGCTACGAGAGCCGGCCGCACAAGGATCTCGACGTGTTGCTGCCGCTTTCCTATCTGGAACCGACGCTGGCGCTGCTCGCGGATGACGGGTTCCGCTTGTCGATGGTCTGGGAGGAGGCCCTGCCGCTTCCGGGCGTGTTCCCGATGCTGGACAGGGACAGTCCCTCGGCCTTCGTGCTGTGCGATGACCGCGACCGGGAGGTAGACGTACACGTCATGACGGTGGAAGACGATCTGGTGAAACCGCTGTGGGCCACGCACCGATCGCTACTGCCACCCGACCTTGCTGCCACCGGCCGCATCTTGCAGACCGAGGTCTGGTGCATGTCTGCCGCGAAGCAAGCGGAGGTGCATGCCGACTACGAACTGCCGTCTGGCACCGCTTGTTCTATCGCTCAGCTACTCGCCCTGCTCCGGAAGACCGAAGGGTAACTGGCCGCTCCCGTCGCTGAGACGCGGCGTTACTCGCCCGCCATGTCTTTCCAGAACACGACCTTGTCGTCCCCGTGATCGTAGTAGTCGCGGATACGGGCCTCGAGGGTGTATCCGAGCCGCGCGTAGAAGGCCCGCTGCCGGTCGAACCCGTCCTGACCCGAAGTTTCGATCAGCAGCACCCGCCCGCCGCGATCCCGAACAGCGATCTCCGCTGCGGCGACCAGACTGCCGCCCAGTCCCGAATTTCTGCGCTCGGAGTCGACGGCAAGAAAGAACAGGTTCCACGTGCCGTTGGCCATCTGCTCAGGTCCGAGGTATGAGACGCCCACAACGTCGCCGCCAGTTGTGATGACACTCCACAGCGCGTCGGGGTCGGAGCCGTTCGCAGAGCGGTCGAAGGTCGCCACGACCTCCTCAGCTCCCTCCGGGGGGAAAAGGCCCGAGGAAGCGGCGAGCGCGACCACCGCTTCCCTGTCGGTAGCGAGGGCTGCCCTGACCATCGGCTTGTCTGTTGTCACAGTCCTATCTTCGACGGTCTGTCCAGGCGACTACGCCGAGCCCGCTAATCGACCATGGTAGGTGTCGTTCGCAGCCCGGAATATGCCGGTGATCGACCACTATTAGGGGCCGCTACATCTCTGTGCGGCCGGCTCTGCTCGTTGCGCCCGAGCGTGTGTAGTTGCGGTTGCGTCGTGCTCGCCGGCCCCAACATTTCACCCCGATGCAGCAGGTCACCCAAGAGGCAAGGAAGGGGGAACGATCTTGCTGTGGGCGGGAAACGGCAATGTTGCTCGTCATGATCATGCAGGTGAGCGACTTCCGTCGCTAGCCCGCCAGCCACTTCGAACGCTTCGTGCGTGTAGGCGGTGCGTGCGCTAGAGCTGGTCGATGGCCTGCTTCGTCAGTGACTTGAGAGCGGCGATCGCTTCGTCACTGGTCCCGAAGAAGGTCGACGCGCTGATGAAGACGTCTCCCTTGCGCGCCATGATCGTCGACTTCGCGATGGTCGCCTCGTCGCCGTACCCCGGCAGGGGCTGTGCGCCGGGGAACAGATTCTTGCTGCCCTCATAGAGCGTGGTCGCGGACTGTCCGGCGCCACGCATTGCCTCTGGCAAGTCTTCCGTGCGCGTGATGGACAGGGAGTACGTCTTCACGGGGACCGTGTCGTTCGCCCAGACGCACTGCTTGGCGCCCAGCGGCTGGACGGTCGGCACGGCCTTGACGACCTTGGCGCCGATGGCGGTCGCGACTTCAGCCGCGGTCAGCAGGTCACATGTAGTTCCGCCGGCCGGTGCGGGGGCTGCGCTCGAGACGGGTGCCGCCGACGACGCCTCCGCGGTCGCCGCCACGGCAGGGGAGGACGCCGCGATCGACTCGGCGCCGGCCGGCGATGAAGACCCCGGGGCCGATGCGGCGTTGGCCGTACTAGGTGCGGTAGCTGCCGCAGTGCTCTCCTTGTCATCGCCATCGGAGCCACACGCCGCAAGGCTGACCATCAGCGAGAGTGCGACGGTCGCTACCCGTACTCGATTGACGGTCATCTAGGCCTTCCTGGCGGGCGGTGGCGTCCCGCGAACATAACCGAAGCGTCCGTGCGCGCGGGTACGGTGCCGGGA
>JBDSAK010000025.1:0-15960 GCA_039922195.1 Mycobacteriales bacterium | reverse complement strand
GATGTGGCCGGAGCCGGATGGGATGGCGACGGTGCTGGCGACGCTGACGGCGGCGGAAGCGGTGACGATGATGGCCGCGCTGACCGCCCTGGCGCACGGGTCGCGCGCGGACGGTGACGACCGGCCCGTTGACGTGTTACGGGCGGACGCGCTGGCCGGGTTGATGGCCGGGCAGCTCGCCCAGCCGGGCTTGCCGACGCAGCAACGCGCCCGGCCGCGGGTCGGGGTGACGGTCGACAGCGCGACGCTGTTCGGCTTGGCGGACCATCCTGGGCATCTGGACGGGTACGGGCCGATCCCCCCGGTGATGGCCCGGCGGCTGGCCGCCGGCGGCGACTGGCACCGGCTGGTCACCGACCCGGTCACCGGGGCGCTTCTCGACTACGGCACCCGCGCCTACCGCCCGCCGGCGGAGCTGGTCGAGTTCCTCACCGCGCGGGACCGGACGTGCCGCTGGCCGACGTGCACCCGCCCGGCCCGGCTGTGCGACCTGGACCACGCGGAGCCGTTCGACGTGTCCGGCCGGGGCCGGGGCGGGTCGACGAGCGCGGCCGGGATGGGCTGCTTGTGCCGGCGCGACCACGGGCAGAAGACCGCGGGTGTCATCCGCCTGGTGTCCCACCCGGACGGGTCGGCGACCTGGACCACGAGCAGCGGGCACAGCTACCATCGTCCCGCTGTCGATCACTGCCCCGAACACACCGCGCACCTCAAGGCGCTCCGCGCGCAAGCCGCAGCCGACGAAGCACTAGCCGCGGGACGCGACGCCGAAGCAGCCGACCGCGACCAGGAACAAGCCGACCAGCGGTGGAACGATCCGGCCTGGCAACCACACCGCCAACACACCGAACCCGACCCCGACCCCGACACCAGCAGCGGAAGCGACCCACCGCCGCTCTGACCGCTGGTGCCGTTGTACTGGGTCGTCGATCAACAGAACCAGAAGACGCCCGTGACTCACGTGGCTACGGATGCGCTTTTTTGCGCCGATGAGTCGCGATCATCCTGCGCCGATCACGAGTGAGGACGAGTACACGACACAATCGCCACCGCAATTCTTGCCGTCGAAGTTGCTGCCATCTACATAAATCAATGCTCCGCCTGGTGCGGCATCTGCAGGCACAGTCAGGGTTACGGTGAAGGCGCCGTCAGCTTCCACTGGCACTTGTACCTCCGCCAGCAGCTGCGACGGATTCGCGCCTGCACCCTTGCCGTACAGGAACACCTTGTAAGCCTTGTTGTTTCCCGCCCGAGGGTCGCACGAGACACCCGGAGCACTGACTGTCACGGTGCTGCCTCGATAGGCCAGCACGTATTGGCCGCCAGGTGTTCGCGAGCCCGGCTCTGCTGTTACCACCAGGGGCCACGCCGGCACGCACTGCGGCCCGGACCGGGTTGCCCCATATGCAATCGCCGCCGTCGCAACTCCCACCGCGACCAGCCCCAACCCAAGGCAGCCCCGCGCCTTCATACGCGCGTTTGCATGCGGCAGTGCTTGGCGTAATCCGTTTTTCAGGGTGCATGTGATTCACGTCCACAGTGTTGCGCCCCCAGTCCCGGCAGGGGACAGCCGACGCTTTGCCAGATCCAGGTTTGTTCATGCCGCTGTTTCAGGAGGGGTTGCATAGAAGTGGAATCGCCCCCGCGGTGGATCACTGCACGGAACACACCGCGCACGTCAAGGCGCTCCGCGCGCAATCCGCGGCCGACGAAGCACTAGCCGCGGGACGCGACGCCGAAGCAGCCGACCGCGACGAAGAACAAGCGGAAGCGCGGTGGCACGACCCGCGATGGACCGGTGTCGACTGGGACGAGGGCGGGTGCGGGCGCGATGACGACAACACGAGCAGCGGCAATGACCCACCGTCGCTGTAGACGCCCCCGACCTCATTGTTCGCTCAGCTACGTCGGACTCGACACGGGTAGTGGCGGGCCTGGCGCGCTCGGGCCTGGCGCGCCCGGGCTTCGTGCCGGGCGGTCGTCGCGGACCTGTGCGCCGTCGTCCACTCCGCACGCCGTCATGAGCGCCGCGGCTGCAGCCAGTGCGATCGCGGCCACTACGTGCGCGCGACTCATGCTCCGGCATCTTTCGGGGAGCGGCCATCCGGGGAGCGGACATCCGCGGTGCGGACATCCGCGGTGCGGACATCGGTCGTGCGGGCGTTCACCCGGGGTGTGCGTCGCCAGGCAACCAACGCCATCAGGACCAAGACAGCGATCCAGGCGAAATGCACTGCCCAAACTCGCGGCGACAGTCCGCGATAGTCCGGCAACAGAGGCCGGAGCCCGCGGTACGCCGGACTGCGCACATCCTCGAACCGGCTCACCCAGGTGATCCGTCGTGCGTAACCGTCGACGAGAAGCCACGCGTAGTTGACCAGGCCCAGCGCCGCGAGGATCAGGCCACCGACCCGGACCGGCCGGCTCGCGTTCGCGGCAGCCCAGGCGATGAGGAGCACCGCAAGCGGAAGCACGACGACGAGTTGGCGCCCCGGCCACCAGTAGCCGTGCATGGTGAGCGCGATGTACGTCGCGTTGAGATAGCCCAGCAGCAGCGGTACGACGACCGGCAGCAACCATCGGGGACGCGACTTGATCGCGGCGGCGACACCGGGAACAAGCAGCAGCCACGCCGGTTGCCACGCCGCGATTCCGAAGCCGCGGTCGACGAGCAGCCCGACGAGGCGAGATCCCCGACCTGGATAGTTCGGGCTGAAGCCGACGACACCGAACTCACCCGACTCCTGGAAGTGGTCGCCGCTGGCGTACACCGTCCAACCGCCGTACAGGACACGATGTGCGGCGAGATAGCCGGCCCCAGCGATCGCGAGCACGGCGACGGCCCAACGCACCGCGGCCGAGCGGCCCGCGCGGTGCAACGTCCAGAGCAACACGCCGGACAGACCAGCAGCTACCGGCACGTACTTCACCGACAACCAGGGCAACGCAACCACCGATGCGACGACGACGGCGATCGACCGCCGCCTCAACGTTCCGAGCAGGGCTGCGATTGCCGCCAGCGTTACGAGTGCGGCCGGCAGCTCGGGATACACCTGCTGGCCGTAGACCGCGAGCGGGGCGGTGACGCTGAAGGCCCCGACCACGAGCGCGGCGATCCCGACAGGCACCGCGAGTCGGCGCACTGCGGTCCACACAGTGAGCGCCGCCAGCAGGCCGGCCAGCGCGGCGATCGCCAGTTTCGCGCCGACGAAACCCCACAGCGTCATGGGCACCGCGATCAGCAACGGAAGCAGCGGGTCGTGCGGGCTGACGGCGCGTCCGTCGGCGCGCGGCTGCGTTTGCTGCGGCAGCTGAACGTCGTGGAAGCGCCGCCACCGCTGCTCGGCGAGTTCGTCCGCGATCGAGAGATCTCGATCCTCACCGAGGCTCAGCGCGGTGAGCAGGTATTCCGGCTCATCGACCGCCGCGGCGCCGCCATACGTCGACCGAACGCCGATTCCCGCAGCCGACGCGAGCGTCGCGGCGAGCCCGACGGCAACCAGAGCCAGACGATGCCTCACTCGCCACCCTTCCTGCCACGGCTCAGGTCAGCGCGCCGCACTTACCGAGCGGCGACGGTGGACATACCCTCGCAGGCCGCCGCGTACTGCCGCGCGACGAGTGCCCGCAGGTCGGTTGTCGGCACGAATCCGGTGAGTCGCTCGAGGCGAGTCGTATCCGCGCGAGTGTGCACTGCCTCATCCGGATCGGCCGGTACGACGCGTAGTTCGGCCGGCGCGTGAGTCACCTCCGAGACCAGTGCGGCCAGGGTGTCCAGTCGGTGCGCACGACCGGTACCGATGTTGACCAGGCCCGTGCCCTCGGTCATCCCGAGCATCATGAGGGCGCGCACCACGTCGCGAACGTCGGTGACATCACGCGTCCTGGCGCCGCTGCCGAGTACCTGCAAGGGAAGGCCGGCGCGCGCCGCCTCGATCCACTGCGCGAAGGCCATGTCGGATCGCTGGCCCTCGCCGGCAACGGTGAACGGCCGCGCGATCGCGACCGATCCACCGGCGCAGAGGCGTGCCAGGCAGCGCCGTTCGACCTCCACCTTGCTCATCGCGTAGCCACCGCGCGGCCGCACTGGATCGTCTTCGCGGCACCCACGACCGGTTGCTCCGCCGTACACCGAGGATGAGGACGTCACCACAAGAGGAGTGGTCAGTGGAACGGCCGCGAGCACCCGTTCCGCCGCGAGTACGTTGTCGCGCCAGCGCCGGTGCGCCACGTCCGGTGCCTGATCCCGAACCCCGGGACACCCGGCGAGATGAAAGACCGCGGTTGCTTCGCGCAGCGCTGTGTCGACGACATCGTCCGCGTCGAGCAGGTCCGCGACGATGTGCTGGACCGCCGGACCTTCACTGTCGTGCCGGTCGACGCCGACCACGGAGTGGCCCTGCGCAGCCAGCGACGCGACCAGGTGGCGGCCGATGAAGCCGGCCGCGCCGGTCACCACGACGGTCACGGAACTCCTCGGCAGGTCGGCAGCAGGTCGGCAGCAGGGCGGCAGCAGGGCAAGTTAGGGTACCCTTACTTCCGTGCGACGCCACTATCGGAACCGCCACCATCGGCCGCGCGACCAGCCGACCCGCACCTCGCTGAAGCGGATTCGCCTGCTGCTCGGGCTCGCCGCACTGGTCGCTACCGCGGCGTACCTGACCACGGTGGTGGACGACGGCGTGTTCCGCGCGGCGTGGGACGGCGCGCAGTCGTCGCGGCTGCCGATGCTGGCTGCCCTGGCGTTGTACGCCGGCGCGTTCCTGCTCCGCGCAGCCGCCTGGCGCGCGGTGCTGCCCGGGTTGTCACTCGGGCAGTCCTGGGCGGCTTTGCACGTGGCGCTACTCGGCAACCACGTGCTGCCGTTCCGGCTCGGTGAGGCCCTCCGGGCGACCTCCGTCCTGCGCCGGACCTCGCTGCCGCGCGACGCGGTCATCGCCTCCGCGGTGACGCTGCGCGCCTCGGATCTCGCCGCCATTCTCGTGCTCGCGCTCGTCGCAGCGCCGCGGCTTGCGGGTGAGCTGATGGGCGGGTGGGTGTGGTTCGTCCTCGCCGGCGTGCTAGGTGTGGCGACCGGCGGCCTGCTGTGGTTGCGCGCATTGAAGTCGGCGGCGATCGTGCTGCCCGGCCTGCGCGTCGCGATCGCGACGCTCGCCGCCTGGCTGCTCGAGTCGGCCGTCATGTGGCAGGCCGCTCGCGCGGTCGGCGTGCACCTCTCTGTCGTCGACGCGATCGCGGTGACCGCGGTGACGATTGCGGCGCAGACCGTCGCGGTCACGCCCGGGGGCATCGGCAGTTACGAGGCGGCTGCCACGGCCGCGATGACCGTGCTCGGCATCGCCGCAGCGCCGGCGCTGGCGGTCGCGGTACTCGCGCACGCGACCAAGACGGCGTACTCCCTCGTTGTCGGGGCTCTCGCGTTGATGGCCCCGGCGCCCGGCTACTTCGGGCGGCTGCGACTTGCGCGTTCGGTTGGTGCGATGCCAGCCGCGGCAGTGCCCGACGGGCCGGTCATCATCTTCTTTCCTGCGCACGACGAGCAGGAGTCGGTAGCGGACGTCGTTCGCCGCACACCTGCGGCCGTCTGCGGCCGGCCAGTGTCGAGCCTGGTCATCGATGACGGCTCCACCGACCACACCGCTGCGCGCGCTCGCGCCGCCGGCGCGAAGGTGATTTCGCTACCGCGCAACCAGGGACTTGGCGCGGCGGTGCGCCGCGGCCTCGCCGAGGCGGTCGACCGCGGCGCGGCAGTGGTCGTGTTCGCCGATGCTGACGGCGAGTACGCCCCGGAGGAGCTGGCAACTGTCGTCGGGCCGATCCTCACCGGAAACGCGGATTACGTCGTGGGATCGCGGTTCGCCGGTCGCATCGACTCGATGCGGCCGCACCGCCGGGTAGGC
Source organism: Mycobacteriales bacterium (assembly GCA_039922195.1). Lineage (GTDB taxonomy): Bacteria > Actinomycetota > Actinomycetes > BP-191 > BP-191 > JBDTYE01. The sequence continues at coordinate 10,060 of JBDSAK010000025.1, read as the reverse complement.
AACATGGTGCTGACCGCCGCGCTGAGCGTCGTCGCGCGCCGGCGGATCTCCGACGGGCAGAGCGGCTACCGCGCGTTCTCCCGCGCCGCGGCATCAGCGGCTGAGGTCGTGCATGACTACAACTACGCGCAGGTCCTGACGCTCGACTTGCTCGGCAAGGGATTCCGTTACGCCGAGGTGCCGATCAGCTACCACTTTCGGCAGACGGGTTCGTCGTTCATCCGGCTCGGCCGGTATCTGCGCAAAGTCGTGCCGGCCGTCGTTCGCGAGCTCAACGCCCAATAGCGCTCAGTCCTCGACGACGTGCGACGCGAACCTGGTGCGCGCCTCTGCCCACGCCGCGGCGTCCCAACTCCCCTGTGCGCCAAGGCAACTGACGGCGTCGCGAGCCATGGCGATTGCGTGATGCGTGTTGTCGTGCACGAACAAGCCGAGCCGCCCGAACGACGTCAGCAGCCGCAGCGAGTCGGCCCACGACGACAACGTCTCGTACGCCGCCTCGTACCCGACGGCGTACACCGGGTAGACGTGCGGCAGGCGGCGTACGACGACAGTACTGACGCGCAGCGGTGGCAAGTCGTTGGACTCAATGGCGCCCGTGATGATGGCCGCCAGGGCGTCCTCGTCCGCCAGCCACGTCGAATCGCCTACGGCGCAAGGGATTTCGGCGCAGATGACACTGCGGTCGAGTGGATCGTCTGCGGATTCGCGATAGTTAGCCGGCTCGCTGATGCGCGTGACAGGAGTGTCGGCGCCCGGCAGGTAGTGCGCGTCGTACTCGGTCCAGCGGCCCCCGTCGTGCACGAGGTAGACGAGCACCATCGCGCGGAACCGGAGCAGCGCCGCGGCAGTAGCGACCTCGGTAGGCACCGCCGGTGTGGTGAGTGTCGCCAGCGACGTCAGCGGAATCGTGCTGAAGACCCGGCGCGCAGAGACGCTGCCTGAGTCGGTGCGCACCTCGGCGAGCGAGCCGGAGAGGTCGACGCTCGCGACCGTACTGGCGAGATCGATGCGGGCGCCTGCGTCCAGCGCAGCGGAGGCGAATGCCTCTGCGATCTGTCCGAAGCCGCGTCGCGGGTAGTAGAAGACCTGGCCCCGACCCGAACCGCGCGATCCCTTCAGCACCCGGGCCGCGACTTTCCACGGGGTGTCCGCGGTCACCCGGCGACGCGCCTGCTCACCGGAGATCAGGTTCGGATCGAGGCCCCACAGCTTGCGGGCGAACGGCTCGTACAGCGCGCCGTACAGCGTCGGCCCGAGACCGGCCCGCAGCACCTCGGCGTACGTGTCGGCGGCCGGCCGGCGCATCGGCGCGCGCACGCTGTCCACCGCGATCCCGGCGATGGTGCGCGCCGGGAGCGCCGTCGCGAGCTGCGCCGCCCGCAGCGGGAAGTGCACCCAGCCGCCCCCCAAGCGCAACCGGCCGTGCCGAGGGCGCAGCTGTAGGTCGTCCCCGAGCAGCGAGCGCACCACGCTCAGCACGTCGGGTGGCGTCGCCGGGTGGAGGCGGTGGCTACCGTGGTCGACCCGGATGCCGGCGACGGCAAAGCTGGCCGCCATCCCTCCCACGCTCGGGGCCCGTTCCAGGACGACGACCGACCGGCCGGCCCGGGCGGCGTACCACGCGGCGGCCAGGCCAGCGGGACCCGCGCCGAGCACGCAGAGATCGATCTCGGGTGACGCGCCTGGGTCCTCGGACATGGCGGCAGCCTGCCGCATGGAGCGCGATTTTGCGGGCACCCGCCCCTTTACTAAGGTAACCCTTACCTAAGTAGACCGAGCGATGCCTGCGTTGTGTCGTACCGTGTCGCACTCGAGGAGAGGCTCCGAATGACCCGCACGCGCATCCCCATTGTTGCGATCGCAGTGCTCGCCGCCGTCGCGTGTTCGTCGAGCGACAAGAAGTCGAGCACGTCGTCGGGCACCGGCAGCGGGTCGGGCTCCACAGTCAAGGAGAGCAGCAGCGCGGCCGTTGTCGCGGATGTGTCGTACGTCGTCGGTGCCGTCGACTACAAGTACGAACTGCCGGCGAACCTGGCCATCAAGGCTGGTCAGCAGGTCAACATCACGCTGGAGAACAACGGCAAGAACAATCACGAGCTCGAGGTGTTCGACCCGTCCGGCAAGGCACTCGGCGAGATCGAGCCCATCGCGGCGGGCAAGAAAGATGCGGCCACGTTCGACTTTCCGACGGCCGGCACCTACAAGTTCGTGTGCGGCGTCGACGATCACGAAGCGCGCGGGATGGTCAGCACCGTCACGGTCTCGTAGCGTCAGCCGCTCACCCCGAGGAGGGCGCCCCATGGCGTGTCGGTTCAGCGAGCTCGTCATCGATTGTCAGGACCACGATTTGGTCGGTGAGTTCTGGGCAGCCGTTCTCGGCTACGACATCAGCGAGCGCAGTGACGGACCCGAGAACTGGTACGTCGAGCTCAAGGGCCCCGCCGGCTCCGGCCCGACGATCCTCGTGTTCCGCGTCCTTGAGGAGAAGACGGTCAAGGACCGCATCCACATCGATGTCAGCGCGACGGACCGCGAACAGGCCGAAGAGGTCGAACGCATCATCGCGCTCGGCGCGAAGCGCATCGACATCGGTCAGGGCGAGCAGAGCTGGGCGGTGCTGGCCGATCCCGAAGGCAACGAGTTCTGCGTCCTGAAGAGCCGCGTCGAGCCGTACTGAGCCGCACGCCGTACTGAGCCGCGAGCATCAGGTGTTCCGGCACGAACGCCTACGCGTCCGAGGTGGCCGGGTCCTTCGTCAGGCTCGCGAGCCGGTTGTCGAACATCTTCACGATCGGCAGCCGGTTGGCGTGGGCGTGCTCGTACTCGCGCACCTGCAGCAGTTCACCGAGGCTGAGCGTGCGGATCCGGCCGCGCAGGCTGCCGAGCGTGAGGTGGTCGTAGTCCGCGAGCGGCAGTGCGGCGTGGCTGAGGGTGTCGCCGTCCGGGAGGCCGTCGACCTCGGCGGCGTCCTGCGCCGAGAGCCCGACGGTCTCGCGGATGTCGTCGACCGGTTGTAGCGGCCCGCCCGACCACGGATCCTGAGCCGGACCGGTGGAGCGCCTCTGGCCTTCGTCCTGGTCGAAGAGGTCCCGACCCGCGGAGATGCCCGAGCGGACCAGTCCACCCAGCTGCGCCGCGGTACGTCGCGCGACGCCGTACCCGATCAGGCCGATCTCGGCGCCCTTGCGCGCCGTGCCGATCACCACCGCGGGCGCCCGGTCGGCGGCCGTCTTCACGCCGGGCAGGTCGATGACGCGGGAAACGGTGGCTCGCACCAACTGTGGAAGTTTCATGGGCCGGTCTTGCCCAGCCTCCGCACACGTACACTCGAGGCATGCCCGCCGTACCCGATGTTGGTCCTCGACGCGTCCTGCTTGCGAAGCCGCGGGGCTATTGCGCCGGCGTCGACCGAGCCGTGCAGACGGTCGAGAAGGCCATCGAGCTCTACGGCGCCCCCGTCTACGTCCGCAAGCAGATCGTGCACAACATCCACGTCGTGCAGCGCCTGGAGTCGCTCGGCGCGATCTTCGTCGAGGAGGCCGAGCAGGTCCCCGAAGGCTCGACCGTCGTCCTGTCGGCGCACGGCGTCGCCCCGACGGTGTACGGCGAAGCAGCGGCCCGCAGCCTGCGGACGATCGACGCGACGTGCCCGCTCGTCACGAAGGTGCACGTCGAGGCCCGGCGGTTCGCCGAAGACGGCTACGACATCCTGCTGATCGGCCACGAAGGGCACGAGGAAGTCGTCGGCACGACCGGCGAGGCGCCCGAGCACATCACGCTCGTCGACGGCCCGGCTGAGGCGGCGACCGTCCAGGTGCGGGACCCCGCGAAGGTCGCCTACCTGTCGCAGACCACGCTGTCCGTCGACGAGACCGACGCGGTCGTCTTGGCGCTGCGAGACCGCTTTCCGTTGCTTCAAGGCCCGCCGAGCGACGACATCTGTTACGCGACGCAGAACCGGCAAACCGCCGTCAAGGAGATCGCCGGGGAGTCCGACCTCGTCATCGTCGTCGGCTCCCGCAATTCGTCGAACTCGGTGCGTCTGGTCGAGGTGGCCAAGGACGCCGGCGCGCGCGCGTCGTACCTCGTTGACGACGCGAGCGAGATCAACGAAGAGTGGCTCGAGGGCGTTACCACCGTGGGCCTCACGTCAGGAGCCTCGGTCCCCGACGAACTGGTGTACGGCGTCCTCGACTGGCTACGCGAACGCGGCTACGGCGACGTCACCGAGGTCGAGAGCGCGCGCGAACACCTGATCTTCGCGCTGCCGCAGGAACTGCGCAGGGACCTGCGCCCAGCCGCGGGTTAGCGCTCGACTGCTAACCCGTCGAGATCACGAGGTCGGCGCGCTCGCGCGTGCCGTCCGCGGCAAACCACTGGTCTTCCTCGAGCTGCCAGCGCGTCCACAACTCGCGTCTGGTCTCGCCGCCGTCACGCGAGAGCCCACGGCTGAGGCACACCTCGCGCGGGGCCTCGACCCAGACGGCGTACGCCAGCCGGTCGGCGACTGCCCGGCGGGCGCTGGTGATTCCTTCGAGGATGACCAGCGGCGCCCACGGCAGTGTTGCCCATTCGCCCAGCGAGTCGCCGAACTCGTCGCCGGTCCAGTCGCGTTGCTGGTAGTGGGCGTCCCGGCCGGCGAGCAGCGGCTCGATCACCTGCTGCTCCAGCCGCGGCCACCAGTCGGACAGGTCGAGCCACGAGATGAAGTCGTCGATCTCGACGATCGGCGCGTCGGCGGCGGCGGCTAGCTCACCCGCGAACGTGCTCTTCCCCGCGCCGCCGGGACCATCGATTGCGACAAGTCGCACGCCGTTGATGGCGGGGCGGGCGAGGATCTGCGCCAGCACTTCCGGTACATCGGGCATCAGGTTCTTGTCGGTCGTCGGCTAGTCGGTGACGGCGTTGTTCTTGATGACGTCCGCGTACCAGTGGGCGCTCTTCTTGGGGGTGCGGACCTGCGAGTCGAAGTCGACGTGTACCATGCCGAAGCGCTGCGCGTAGCCCTGCTCCCACTCGAAGTTGTCGATGAGGGACCAGAGTTGGTAGCCCTCGAGTTTGACGCCCTGCTCGATTGCGGCGTGCGCTGCCAGCAAGTGATCGCGGACATATTCGATGCGGTCGTCGTCGGCGAACGTCCCGTCGGCGGACTGCTCTGTCTCAGTCGGTCGGCCGTTCTCGGTGACGATCATCCGCGGCTGCCCGTAATCGCGGTCGACGCGAACGAGGATGTCCTGAAGGCCGCGGGGAAAGATCTCCAGCCAGAACGTCGGCAAGGCGATCGGGTGCTTGTGAACGACTTCCCGGCCCGGCCCGACGAAGGCGGGGTTGTAGTAGTTGACGGCCAGCAGGTCGACCGGCCCGGAGATGGTCGTCAGGTCGCCGTCCTGGACCACGGCTTCGAGCGCCGGCAGGTCGATGACGTCGGCCAGCCCCTCGTCCGGGTACGCCCCCGTGAAGATCGGGTCGAGGTAGAGCCGGTTCTCCCAGATGTCCTGGTCGTGGACCGCCTTCATCGCCTCCGGCGACGTGTCGGCCTCGTCGGCGGGGTAGACCGGCGAGAGGTTCAGCGCCGGGCCGATCTGCGACTGCACGCCGCTCGCGCGGAATGCCTCGACCGCCAGCCCATGGCCGAGCAGCAGATGATGAGCGACCCTGGTTGAGGCACTCAGGTCTTGCTTGCCCGGTGCATGCGTGCCGTAGAGATAACCGACGCCGACCAGGGTCTTGGGCTCGTTGAGGGTGAGGTACGTCGGGACATCGGCGCCGAGTGCGGCGTACACGATCTCGGCGTAGTCGGCGAAAGCCAGCGCCGTGTCACGCGACTCCCAGCCGCCCGTGTCCTGCAGCGCCTGCGGGGTGTCCCAGTGCCACAACGTGGCCATCGGCGCGATGCCGTTGTTGTTCAGCTCGTCGACGAGCCGGCGGTAGTAGTCGAGGCCCTTCTGGTTGACCTGGCCGGTGCCGGCCGGCAGCACGCGCGGCCAGGACACCGAGAAGCGGTAGCTCATCAGGCCGAGCCGCTTCATCAGTGCAACGTCCTGCTTGTACAGGTGGTACTGGTCAGCGGCGACGTTGCCGGTGTCGCCGTTCTTCACGCGCCCCGCTTCGGCAGTGAAGGTGTCCCACACCGACCGGCCGCGACCGTCTTCGCCCGCCGCGCCCTCCACCTGGTACGCCGCAGTGGCCGCGCCCCAGACGAATCCGGCCGGGAATGCTGCGCCTGCAACGGCTGGCGCGGAGGCCGACCCGGTGGCGTTCGCAGGCGCCGACGACGCCGATGACGGGGACATGACGCAGACCCTACTGGCCGCGGCTCCCGCTGCGTGTGCCGATCCAGCGCACCACAGCGACGACCGCAGCGGCGGCAGTCGCCGAACCCAAAGCAGGGAAGCTGATGATCAGTGCGTCGGACAGCTCGATGAACTGCTGCCGTGCGACGGATTCACCCGCGTCGACGCCCCTCGCTGTGCCGGCGAGCAACGCGAGGGCGATGTAGGCCAAGGGCGGGATGACGACCGCGGCGAGCAGGTCTTCGCGGTGAATGACGGCCGCGGCAAGCGCGCAGCCGACGATGAAGAAGATGGCGAACACCAGCCGCAGGCCCTCGCCGGTGATGACGTCGATGGCCCCACCGACAATGCCCATAGTGATGGCAAGAGCAACGGCACCGGCCGCGGTGATGCCGCGCCGGTCGGCGATGTGGACGCCCGGGATGTGGTGGTGCGGCGGTTCGTCCGTAGTCGTGGCCGCGTGGGTGCGGGGATCTGCTGGCATGTACCGACGCTAACCCGCCCGGCCGACACCGTGAAAGTGCCACGCTCGGTTACCTCGAATTGTCCGACCCTGTCTCTACCGTCAGGGGCATGCGCATCCTGCACACCTCCGACTGGCACCTGGGGCGGAGCTTTCACCGGGTCGACCTGATCGGCGCGCAGGCGGCGTACGTCGATCATCTGGTGCAGGTCGTCCGCGCCGAGGGAATCGGACTTGTCGCCATCTCGGGTGACATCTACGACCGTGCGCTCCCGGGCGTTGACGCGGTATCGCTGTGCGACGAAGCCCTCGCCCGGTTGGCCGATGCAGGCGCTCACGTCGTCGCCATCAGCGGCAATCACGACTCGGCACGTCGACTGGGTTTCGGTTCGCGCCTGATGGCGCGGGCCGGGGTGCACGTCCGCTCGGACGTGCGCCGGGCTGCCGATCCCGTCCTGGTGCCGCTGGCCGACGGCGGCGAATTGGCAGTCTACGCGGTCCCCTACCTCGAGCCCGACGCCGTGCGGCCCCTGCTCGCTCCGGAGACCGGGCGCGGTCACGAGGCCGTGCTCGGCGCGCTGCTCGCGCAGTGCCGCGCTGATCTGGCGTGGCGACACCAGACGCGCTCACTCGTGTTAGCGCATGCGTTCGTTCGTGGCGGTGAGCCCAGCGAGAGCGAGCGCGACATCTCCGTCGGCGGCATCAGCGACGTACCGCTGTCGGTGTTGTCGGGCTTCGACTACGTGGCGCTCGGTCACCTCCATGGCCGGCAACGATTGGCCGAATCGGTGCGTTACAGCGGTTCGCCGATCGCCTATTCGTTCTCCGAGCGCGACCACGTCAAGGGCAGTTGGATCGCGGACATCACGTCGTCCGGTCTGAGGGGCGTGCAGTTCGTCGAGGCACCCGCCGCGCGCCGGCTCGCGGTGATCAGCGGCGGCCTCGAGGACGTGCTGACCAGCAGTGACTACGACGCGTACGTCGACTGTTTCGTCTCGGTCACGCTGACCGATACCGGCCGGGTCGAGGACGCGATGACGCGCGTGCAGCGGCGCTTCCCGCATGCGGTGCATCTCGAGTGGCGTCCGGTGCAGTCGGCGGACGACGCGGTCGCGTCCTACCGCGACCGGGTCGCGGGCAAGGACACGCTGCAGATCGCCCGCGAGTTCGTCGTACACGCGCGCGGCACCGGGGTCAGCGCTGCCGAGGATGCCCTGCTGGCCGACGCCGTCGAGCGCGAACGCCGTGGCGTCGACGAGAGCCTGCTGCCAGTCGGCGACGACATCGCCGATCCGCTTGCGGACACTGCCTGATGCGACCGATCCGGCTCGAGCTGACGGCGTTCGGTCCGTTCGCCGGCCACGAGGTCGTCGACTTCGCCGGGCTGTCCGCCGCCGGGCTGTTCCTGGTCCACGGCGACACCGGCGCGGGCAAGACCAGTGTGCTCGACGCGCTCTGCTTCGCGTTGTACGGATGCGTGCCCGGTGTTCGTGACCGCGGCCGCGAGGTGCGCAGTGACCATGCCGCACCGACCCAGCTGACGAGCGTTCAGCTCGACTTCGAGATCGGCGGCGGGCAATTTCGGATCTGGCGGCAGCCCAAGCAACTCGCGAGGAAGCTCCGCGGCGAGGGCCACACCGTGCACCAGCCGAAGGTCGTCCTCTTCCGTGGCCCATCGCTCGAACTCGTGAGCAACCGGCTCGACGAGGCAGGGCTGGCGATGCAGGACCTCCTGGGCATGACTGCGGAGCAGTTCTGTCAGGTGGTGCTGCTACCGCAGGGTGAGTTCGCCAAGTTTCTCCGCGCCGACGCCAAGGACCGGCAGGATCTGCTCGAAAACCTGTTCGCCGCCGCGCGATATCGCACGATCGAGAGCCTGCTCGCCGACGACAAGACCACCGCCGCAGCGCGGCTGCGCGAGCTCGAGACGCGCGCCGATCGGCTCCTCCACCAGTGCGCGAGCGAGGCGCAGCTGGAGTCGCCGCCCGACGGCGCGGCCGCGCCCTGGGTGGCGGAGCTGACGATGGGGATACACGCGAGCGCCGACCAGGCGAGGGCGGCCGCGCGCGACGCGCAGGCCGCCGAGACGACGGCCCGGGCGCGATGCGAGTCGGCACTGGCGGCGGCTGCCGCGCAGGCCCGGCTGGTGTCGGCGCGGGCCCGGCACGCGGTGCTGACTGCGCAAGGACCGGCGTACGCCGCCCGCCTCGACGAGTTGCACGCCGCTCGACGCGCGGCGCCGGTAGTCCCTCAGTGCGTTCGGGCGGCCGCGTCCGCTGCCGCGGTGGCGGAGCTGCGCGAGCGGGGGCCCCAGGTCACGGACGTTGCGGCGCTGGTAGACCGCGAGCAATCGCTGACCGAACGCGTCGCGCGGCTGACCGGGTGCTTGCCGGCCGAGCGTGAGTTGGCGGCGGCCGTCGCTGAGAGTGGTGAGCTGCAACGAAGAATTCTCCGCAGCGTTGCCGAACGCGCGGAGGCCGCGGCAGCTCTCACCGCGATGCGTGAGCTGCTCGACGAGTCGGCGATCGTCGCGCTAGCCGGATCCGCGGCCGCGGCAGCGCTCCAGAGCGCAATGGCTGATGTAGCCCGCTTGCAGGACCAGTACGCCGCCGCGCGGGCACTGATCGGACTGCGGCAGCAGCTGCTGGTGGCTCGCGAGCGACAGGTCGCCCTCGATGCAGCGGTCAATCGCGCGCGCACGCATCAGTTGCAGTTGCTCGAACGCCGACTCGACGGGATGGCCGGCGAACTCGCGACCGTCCTGCGTCCCGGTGAGCCGTGTGCGGTGTGCGGTTCGGCTGAGCACCCCGCGCCCGCAACCGGGGGCGTTTCGGTGACGGTCGATCAGCTCGAGCAGGCCGAGGCCGCGGGTGAATCGGCCGGCAACGCCGCCGACGCCGGACGTCGAGTCGTCGAAGGGCTCGTGTTCCAGCAGTCGGCACGTGAGACGACTGCCGCAGGCCTCGACGTCGACCAGGTTTCGACTCTGCTGTCCCAGGCCACGGCACTGGTGGCCGAGCTGCACGACAACGTGCAGCGCGCCGAGGCGACCGCGCCGATGGTTGCCGCGCTCGAGGTGGATGCGAAAGCTCGCGCCGAGCGGATCGCCGTTCTCGACCGGGAGCTCGCGGTGGCACACGGGCGCGCCGGCGCCCTCATCGACGTCATCGCCGATCGCGACGCCGTCGTCGAGAGCGCACGCGAGGGGTTCGAGTCCGTCGCCGCACGACTCGCGGACGTCGAATCTGCGCTTCGTCAGGTCAGCTCGTCACGGGCGCTCGCCGAAGAACTCGCGAGGGCC
>JBDSAK010000024.1:0-5298 GCA_039922195.1 Mycobacteriales bacterium | reverse complement strand
TGGGAGCTGTACGCGGCGGGTGTGCTGCAGAACCCGAACATTCTCGTCATCGGCAGCATTGGCAGCCGCAAATCGACGCTCGTGAAGTCGATGCTCTTCCGCGGGCAGGCGTTCAACCGCCGAGGCTGGGTGACCGACCCGAAAGGGGAGTACGCCGCGCTCGCCGAGGCGATGGGCGGGCAAGTCATCCGACAGGCGCCAGGCCTCGGCCGGGTGCTTAATCCGCTGGAAGTCGCGACAGGCGGGGCGGAGGGTCTGTCGCAGACCGAGGCCAAGCAGCGCCGGCTCGAGCTGCTGCTCGCGCTCGCCGCGACCGCGCTCGGGCGCGAAGTGAGCCCGATAGAACAGACCGCGGTGGAGATCGCGTTGGTCTCGCTCACTGAGGTGACGCCGACGCTGCCGCAGGTCGCGGACGCGCTGTTGACCCCGGGCAAGGCGACCGCGGCGCAGGTGCACATGACCGTCGGCGCGTACAGCGAGGCGACGAGGGACGCCGCCCTCGTGATGCGCCGCATGTGTTCCGGCGACCTGGCCGGCATGTTCGACGGCCCGACGAACATCGCCGTTGACCACGACAGTCCGCTCGTCGTCCTTGACCTTTCCGAGGTGTACCAGCACCGCGGTGCGGCGCTGCCACTGGTGATGACATGCGCGACTGCATGGCTGCAGGCCTCCCCGGTTCTGTCCCGTCACCTGCATTACGGCGTCAACGAGGAGGCCTGGGCGACGATCTCCGACCCAGCGCTCGCCCGGTGGCAGCAGCAGTCGTACAAGCTTGCGCGTCAGACCGGCCGCGCGAACGTCGCCGTCCTGCATCGGCTGTCCGACCTGACTGCCGCGGGCGCCGCCGGCAGCGAACAGGTCGCTCTCGCGCGCGGCCTGCTCGAGGATGCCGGTACCCGCGTCATCTACGCGCAGCCGCACGGAGAGATTCAGGCGGCACGACAACTCCTTGGCCTGACAGACACCGAGGCGGAGTTGCTCCCGCATCTGCCCGCCGGCACTGCCCTGTGGAAGGTGGCGCAACGTTCGTTCATCGTCGAGCATCGCATCAGCGCGATTGAGCGAGCCATCGTCGACACCGACGCTCGGATGCGGATCGCGTGAGACGCGCCCAGGGTGCCGGTCCGGCGGGCGCGATCGGGGCGCACGCGTCCGCGGCGCGCCGCCCGGAGGACCTGGCGGTCTACATCGCACTGGCCGCCTTCGGATCGTCGTACGCAGCCGGCCTGATGCTTTGGATTACGGGTCAACTCGCGGGGATGAGTACGCAGCACAGGTGGCCCGCGGTGCCCGCGAGTGCGGCGCTGTCATTGCTCGCCGCGTTTCCGCGCAACGCGTCCGATCCGCGTGCGGCGTGGCCAGCTGCCGCGCGCGATTCGCTACCTGGTCCTGTGCTGTTCTACGTCGTCTTCTCCGTCGTGTCTGCAGTAGCCGGATCGCTCGCCCTATTTGCCCTGTCTGTAGTGCGTGCGCGCCGCGCGGGTCAACGACTGCGCTTACGCGATGGCTCGGCGTCGTGGGCGACGGCACAACAGGTGAGATTGCTCAGAGTGCGTACGGCGCCCGGTCACCGGGTTGTTCTCGGGCGGTTGGGCCGCAGCGCGATAGCAGCCGAGCCGCGACGGTCGGTCATGGTCATCGCGCCTACCCAGGCAGGCAAGACGAGCCGGTTCGTCGTGCCGACGGTGTTGCGCTGGGACGGGCCGATGCTGGTGACGTCGGTCAAATCAGATGTCCTGCGGCTGACCATCGATGAGCGCCGCCGCCGCGGGGGAGCACTCATCTTCGACCCGACCGGTCTTACCGGCTTCGAATCGGTGCGGTGGAGCCCGCTGCTGAGCTGCGCTACGTACGAGTCAGCGGAGCGCACCGCATCGTGGCTGGTGGAAGCGTCGGGCGATTCGCGCAGTCTCGACAATGCGCGCTTTTGGGAAAGCCTTGGCAGCAAGTTGCTCGCGCCGCTGTTATTCGCAGCCGCGGCGACCGGCGGGCACATCGCGCAGGTAGCGCGATGGGTCAACCGACGTGAGGTCGAAGAAGTCGACGCCGTACTCGACTATCTCGGCGACCTCGACGCGCTGGACGCCTGGGCTGCCACGTGCGCCCGTGAAGCGCGGCAGCGTGATTCCGTGTACGCGACCGCGGAGACGATTCTCAAAGCGTTCTCCAGCCCGTCGGTACGCACCGCGACGTCAGTCGGTCCGGGCGATGCGGCTGCAGGCCGCGCACTCGACATACGGCGCCTGCTCGATGATGGGCAGACGCTGTACCTCGTGTCCCCCGAACACGAGCAGGACCGCCTGCGGCCGCTCTTCGAGTCGTTGGTTCAGTCCGTCCTGCGGGAGGCCCAGAACGCGTACGCCCGCACAGGCCAGCCACTGCGGCCCGCGTTGATGCTCATGCTCGACGAAGCGGCGAACATCGCACCGCTGCGCAAACTCGATACGTATGCCGCGACAGGTGCGGGCATGGGAATCCAGATCTGCTCCATTTGGCAGAACCTCGCGCAGGTCACTTCGGTCTACGGCAAGGACAAGGCGTCCACCGTCGTCAACGGGCACACAGCCCGCGTGTTCCTGCCCGGGTCATCTGACCTGTCGACACTCGAGGACGCCTCGCGGATGATCGGGGACCACGACGTTTCGCGAGTATCAGTGAGCGCCAGCGCGGACGGCGTGCGAAGCGTCAGCGAGTCGACAGCGGAAATGCGTGTCGCACCCGTTGAATACCTACGGCAGTTGAGCGACGGATCTGCGATCGTGCTGTACGGACGGCTTCCCGCGATGCGGCTGCGGACTACCGCTTGGTACGAAGACCGCGAACTTCGTCCACTGGTTCACCCGGAGGCGGCACGCGCCTCGGACGAAGCTGCCCGCAACGACAGTCTCAATCGGCGCCGTCGGCGAGAGAACGCGACCGGCACCTTGTCCGCCGAGCGGGTGGCTCCAGTCACGCACCAAGATCGCCTTGAGGTTGTGGAGTTGGCACCGAACGTCGCGGCGCTCGTCGATACCGTCACAGGTGAGATGTTCGACCCTCGGAGTTCCGGTGGCATCGAGGGCCACAACCACCCGCACACGCCTGGCTGACGCCCTGACATGCCGATGAGCGGTTGTTGGAGAACTGTCACTATCGGTCGGCACAGAGCAGGCGCTCGGACGCCGTTCGCCCATTGAAGTCGTCTCGGTTCACCTGGCGAAGGCCGCGTCAACAGTGAAAGTGAGGTCCTCCCAGCGCTTGTAATCGCCGCCGAGACCGAGCCCCAATCCCTTGATCTTCACAGCCGCGCGTCCGTTGACGGAGTTCGACTGCTGCGCCTTGAGACCGAAGTGGAACGTCTCGGCGCCTGCCCGGGCAGCGTCTCGGACGAGCTTGAACATGGGGTCATTGCCCGGCCAGATCAGGTCCGTCGCTCGAGGGCGCGCCTTGCCCGCGCCGGTGATCCGGATGGACAGTTCGCCGGAGTCGTCGTCGCGACCGAAGCCCATCTGCAAGGAAACGTCCGCGGCATCGGGTAGGGGTATGGACGCGTCACCCTTTGCTTCCTTGCCTCGGGCGTCTCGCCAGGCGATAGTGACGTCGCGCGCGCCAAGGGTCAGCAGGTAGCGGGCAGCCTCAATCGCCTTCTCGTTCAGTACTGCCCTGTGGTATTCGGCGAAGGGGAGATAGTCGCGAACCCGTAGCGGGTGGCGGGCGTAGACGGTGTTGAGACGTGGGCCACCCGAGGGAAAGAAGAGCAGGTCCTTCTTCACCAAATCCACCGCATCGGTGTAGCGCATCAGCACCACATGCGGTTCCGAGCTCGCCTTCTGGCCGGCACTGGACTTCGCGCGCAGCGCGAGCAGCACCAGCGGTACTACGAGCCCGGCAGCGCCTGGGAGGACAGCAGCCAAGCCGGTGAACGGGTCCCGCTCCCATGACCCATCGCCGCTCTTCTCGGGCTCCTTGAACGACAGTGGGTCTTCAACCAGTGCGACGACGTCCGCGCGATCCCACATCTCGAGCTCGACCTGCGCCTCTGCAGGAATGTCCGTCATCCCGCCTCCCAACCGTTGCCTGAATCGTACGATGTGCTCGGATCAGCCAACGGCTGCTCAGGCGAAGAAACACCGCCGAGCTCGGCACAGGTCTTGCGGCCAGGGCTCGGCGGTCCGCGTCGTGTAGGCGTCACTACTCGATGTCCGCTGCTCACACATCTGCCGCGGAGCGAGATGTCACCGTCTATCCCACGACAGCGGTCGTCGTGCTCTTATGGGATCGTCGCGTCGTGCTCCCCCCTCAGAGGATCCCAGGCTTTGGGGAGTGCCCCTGCTCGCCCGGGACCCCGCCGGCCGGTGTCGAGTTTCGGCCGGAGCGGTTCCGGGACCTGTCACCCGACGGAAGGCGACTCATCCAGAGGTGGGCCAAGAAGGCCGGTGACGCGCTGCCGCCGTCGGCGACCCAGGAGCAATCTTGGCCGACCTCCCAGGCCGGAAGAGCCAACGCATTCGAGGCGTTCATCTACGCCTGGATCAGCTTCAACGGGTGGGCATCGTGCTGCCTCGAGGACGAGCAAGACAGCCTCCTCGTCCGGGTGCTGAGGACTGAACGGTCGCTGTGCGACACATTCGACAACCTCGTACGCAACGATCTGCAGGTCGCGCATTCGCTGCAACGCTTCCACGCGCTTTGGCCAATCTTTCGAGCGGCTGACGTACGCAGCGGCCACTTGCCAGGCGAGCCCAGAGCGATCCGGGTCCGGAGATACGCGGTCGACTTTCCGCATGCGGGGCGGGCGCCTAATTGTCATCTACGCCATGTCGAGGTGGATCTGCCCGCCGATTGGGGCCATGCCCTCGCGGCTCTCTACCAAGTCAGATGCAACCTCTTCCACGGCACCAAGTCCGTCTTCGGTATCGAGGACCGCGAGATCGTCGACTCCGCTGCTGGTGTGCTCGTCCCGATGGTGCGCCGCCTTGTACTGGGGCCGCAGTGACACCACCTGACTTCTACGTCACGCGTAACCACACGAACAGGCGGCAACGTCCGCTCCTGCCGCTGGTCGAGTATGTACCGGTCACGGAGAGGGAGGACAGCGAAGAAAGCCCTCGCTACCCGCTCTCTAGCTCTGGGATGACTGAAGCGGTGTCTTGGAGGCCCATGCCAGCGCGTCGGCTCGCGTTCGAGAGTCTTGTTACCTCCAGGATTATCCGCTCGGTGGCCATCACCGAATACAGCATCGCGGTGAAGTTCGTGGTGACAGACATGGTCAGCGTGTCCCCTCCGTCGTCGATGACCTCGCCGCGCTCCAGGACG
>JBDSAK010000023.1:0-3171 GCA_039922195.1 Mycobacteriales bacterium | reverse complement strand
GACTGGCGCATCGGCGGCCCCAACGAGTCCGACCAGGATCTGGTCGGACACTTCCACTTCAGTATGACCGACGCCCACAAGCGCATCGTCGCGACCAACGATGCCAACGGCCGGATCCTGTACCTGGACGAGAAGGGCCACAAGGTGGACGTCTTCGGTGGCGACGGCGAGTTCACGAAGGATGGACCCTGCGACGCCACCGTCGACGCCAAGGGCAATGTCTACGTGCTGACGTGCGTCACCGGAGTCATCTTGGTGTACGACGCCCGGCACAAGTTGGTCGCACAGACGCCCGAGTCGTTGGGCTCCTTCCTCGCCTCGCCTCGCTTCGTGCCGGACGGCAAAGCAGTCAGCCTGACCCGAGATGGCTCCTTCGTGAGCCTCAAGCTCACTGGTGCATGATGACCGCGCGACGACGTCGCCTCAACCTTGGGTGCGCGCTGCTCGTCGCCTTCGCTGCCGTGGGCTGCGGGACCAGTGCGGTGCGCAGCGACAAGTCGGGCGCCCGGCGGGGACCGGTGGCGCTGCGGCTGGCCGACACGGCGTACGGACCGAGCGATGATCTAGCGACGTTCGTGCGGCGGGTTTCGGAGGCAACCAAGGGTCAGGTCCGCATCGAGGTGGTGAGCGTGTTCGGCGGCCACGCGTCGGACGCGGAGGCCAAAGTGGTGCGTGCGGTCGGGAGCGGCTCGATGGATCTCGGCTGGATAGGCAGCCAAGTGTTCGACACGTTGGGTGTCACCAGTCTTTCGGCCCTGTCCGCGCCGATGCTCATTGACAGCTATCCGCTCGAACGCGCCGTACTCGACAGCCCCATGGCCGGTCGGATGCTTGCAGGAGTCGCCGCGGCGCACGTCGTCGGCATCGGCATCAATCCCGGCTACCTCACGCTGCCGATCAGTAGCACGAAGCCGCTACTGACTCCCGCCGATTGGACCGGAGTGGGTTTCGGCCACTACCGCTCCGCGACCGAGGAGCACGCGATCCGTGCGTTGGGCGCGATCCCGGTGGAACGCTTCGGACCGTACCGGTCGAAAGGGCTGAGCTCGGGTGAGCTACAGGGGTTCGCCTTGGGACTGCCCGTTTACGTAAAGCTTGAGCTCGTAGAGCCCGCGCCCTTCGTGGCCGCGAACGTGGTGTTGTGGCCCAATGTCCACGTGCTCGTCGGGAATCCCAGCCGGCTTACGCAGCTCACGCGCGCTGAGCGCGAGAGTCTCCGGTCCGCGCTCCGCGAAAGCGGTGCCTCGGCGGCACAGCTGGCAACAGCTTCGTCGACGTCGTTGCTGGCCGCGTGCGCGCTAGGTGCGCACATGGGTCTGGCCACCCCTGAACAACTCGCCGTCCTGCGCGCCCGGTTCGGCGATGTCTACAACACTCTCCAGCTGGACAAGACCTCCGCGGCGCTGCTGGCGGACATCGAGGCTCTCAAGGCTGTTGCGGTTCCGGCCAAGAACCCGATCATCAGCCCGAGCTGCTCGATCTGAGCGCAGCCGGCACGGTGACTCGAAGAATAGTCCCGTGGCCGACGCGGCTGTCGAGATGGAGCGCGCCGCCGCCGCGCTCGACGCGGTCGGACAGGCCGCGCAGGCCGCTGCCGTGCAGCGCGCTCGCCCCACCGACGCCGTTGTCGGCGACCTCGAGGATGACGGCACCCTCCTGCGCAGCGACGGTCACGCGCACCGCCGTCGCGCTGGAATGCTTGGCCACGTTGGCCAGTGCTTCGGCGCAGCAGAACCACACGCACGCCTCCGCGGCCGGGGAGGCGCCGCATTCCCCGATCGCCAGGTCGACGGGCAGAGGGAAATCTTCGACGAGTGACGTCAAGGCGGCGGTGAGTCCCAGCTCCGACAGCTCGCGCGAAAGCATGCCGCGGGCGAACCGCCGAAGGTCCTGCTCCACGCTCTCCAGCTGCTCCTCGGCTCGACTTATCCTGGCCCGGCTCGCTTCCGCGCGCGCCGACAGCCGGGCCTGTTGCAGCAACGGAACCAGGCCGCGGAGCCGCGTCAAGGCGCCGTCGCTGAGCCGGCGCTCCAAGACCTCCCGCTCCTGGTCGGCAGCCTCGACGATCCTTGCTCGGGACGCAGTCGCCTCGGCCAGCCGGTTCTTGACTTCTTCCTGCAAGCGGTGGTTCACGGCGGCCAGCCGAGCAGCCGATGAGACCGCCTCGACGAGAGTGGGGTCCGCGAGCACGGCCGGGTCGTGCACGAGCACCGCAACCGGCTGGCCGTCGCGCTCGACGTGCGTGGTCGCGCGTCCGGTCTGCGCTTCGGCGACCCGCCGGCCATAGCCGTCCAGGTAGCACGCCGTGTTGGCGTTCCAGTAAGCCACGTCGATCGTCGGGTCGCCGAGAGCCCGGGCGAGTTGGTCACGCAAGCCCACCGATCGCACCCCACCGAGCTCGACCACGAGGTCGGTCACCGCAGCGGGGTCGAAAGTGGACGACAGCAGTCCGGCAGCGAGCAGGCCACCAACCACACAGAGCGACATCGCGTAGGTGGTCGTCTGCAAGCCGAGAAGCGAGCTTGCGGTGTACGGGGCATGGGGCAGCAGGGCGTCGCCGACCAGTGCTCCGCCCACGAGTACGGACGCGAACACGCTCGCCGCGAGCAGCGCGAACAGTCGAGCACGTC
This sequence comes from Mycobacteriales bacterium, assembly GCA_039922195.1. Classification (GTDB taxonomy): domain Bacteria; phylum Actinomycetota; class Actinomycetes; order BP-191; family BP-191; genus JBDTYE01. Next base: position 541 of record JBDSAK010000023.1, on the reverse strand, counting down.
GGTGCGATCCGACGCGGCTCACATAGCGACGTGCGCTGATCGCGACCATCGCAGCCGAGACACCAACGACGCCGGCCGTGCGGTCCCACAGCGGCGGCGACAGAGCAGCCGCGTACGACACGACAACAACGGCACGCACCCAGCGCGATGCGCCGCGACCACTGGGGAACGCGACGAGCAGGTGCAGGAGAAAACCGCGGTGCTGGTACGTCGCCGCGACGGCCGCATTCGACAACACGGCGCCGCCAACGCCCGCGAAGTTGGGAACGAACCAGGCGGCGCCGGACCCTATGAGCAGGCCGCCACTGAGCCGGTAGGCGCAGCGGTAGGTCACGACCCACCCGCAGGTCATCAGTGCCCAGCCGGCGGCGAGGTCAGGAATCCAGTGCGTCGGATCCAGCCAGCCGTAGCGCACCCACTCGGCCGCCAGGCCGAGCGGCACGCCGACCGACCAGCCGACGACCGCGACCCGCGCCCTCATGCGAGTGCCGCCGTCAGCACCGCACCCGACAGGTCCTGCTTCGCGATGAACGCCTTCGCC
>JBDSAK010000022.1:0-14395 GCA_039922195.1 Mycobacteriales bacterium | reverse complement strand
AGCTGAGCAACTCCGCGTAGGGCGGTCCGGCGATGTCCACCGCCCGTCGGAAGTGCGCGAGGAACGGTACGTCGGTGAGCACCGCGCTCACTCCGTCCGCGAGCGCCCCCGCCGCGATGGCCAGGCCGCCGCCCTGGCTGCCGCCGCAGACAACCACGCGCGACGGGTCGACGTCCGGGTGCTCGCGAGCGGCATCGACAGCGCGGACTGCGTCGACGTACAGCCGCCGGTAGTAGTAGTCGTCGCGGTCGGGCAGGCCGAGTGTCAGGAACCCGGGCACATGCGGTGCGCTCCCGGCGGGATGCACGTCTCTGGTGACACCGCTGCGCCAGCTACTGCCCTGCCCGCGGGTGTCCATGACCAGGTGCGCGTAGCCGAACGCCGACCAGTCCAGCCAGTCGTGCGGCAGGCCGCGGCCACCGCCGTACCCGATGTACTCGACGATGCAAGGCAGCGGGCCCGATCGATCGCGCGGCAACAGCAGCCACCCCGCGATGGGCGCGCCGCCGAAACCCACGAATCCCACGTCGAACACCTCGACGGTGCGCAGCGCGGAGTCGGCCACCGGCGTGAAGGTCGCGGCCAGCGGGGCGACGCGCGCCTGCGCAAGCGTCGTCGACCAGAACTCGGCGAGGTCGGGCGGCACCTCGAGTGCCGGCCGGTAGGTGCGCAGTTCTTCCAGCGGCAGGTCGAAGAGCATCGTTACGCCTCGACGCCTGGGACGGAGGTGCGGTGGAAGTCCTGGTATGAGCGGGACGGCGTGGGACCGCGCTGACCCTGGTATCGCGACCCCGTCGCGCCGCTGCCGTACGGCTTTTCGGCCGGGCTCGACAGCCGGAAGAAGCAGATCTGACCGATCTTCATCCCGGGGTAGAGCGTGATCGGCAGGTTGGCGACGTTGCTCAACTCGAGCGTTACGTGCCCGGTGAAACCCGGGTCGATGAAGCCCGCGGTCGAGTGCGTCAGCAGGCCCAGACGCCCGAGCGAGCTCTTGCCCTCGAGGCGCGCCGCGATGTCGTCGGGCAGGCTGACGCATTCCAGCGTCGAGCCCAGGACGAACTCCCCCGGGTGCAGGAGGAACGGCTCGTCGCCCTTCGGCTCGACCAGCTCGGTCAGGTCGTCCATCTCCCGCGCGACATCGATGTGCGTGTAGCGACTGTTGTGGAAGACGCGGAAATAGCGGTCGATGCGGACGTCGATGCTGGAGGGCTGGACCATCGCGGCGTCGTACGGATCGAGCGCTACCCGTCCCGCTTCGATCTCGGCGCGCAGGTCACGGTCGGAGAGCAGCATCGGCGAGGGAGCTCCGTCGTACGGCGGCAGGGTCGCGGCGAGTCTAGCGGCGACCCGCCCTTGGCTAAATCCCGCGGCGGGCGGACACTCGACGCATGCCAAGGCGCTCCCCCCGCCGCCTGCCCGCGCCGCTCTGGGTCAGGGCGCTTCGCCCGCTCCCGTTGATCGGCCGCCGGGCTCGCCGCTGGCCTGCGCGCCTGGTTGGCCCCGAGGCCGGCTGGGATGAGACGGATGACGGCACGGCCGGTGTGCGTGAACCCCGGCGCCCGCGGCCGGTGCTCCCTGCGCTGTCCGTTCACCTCGACGAGCCGGTGGGCTGAGGCCATAGGATGACCACTCGCCGCCCGGCCCCGGGCGCGCGCGGGCGTAGTTCAGCGGCAGAACACGAGCTTCCCAAGCTTGCAACGCGGGTTCGATTCCCGTCGCCCGCTCCACCCACGACGTCGGCGCATTCGGGGCGTCGAACTGCGCTGGGCCGACGAGGCTCGGTGACGCTGCGTAACTAGACCAAATGCCTCAGTGAGCTAGAGTTGCTGCCGATAACCCTGAATGCCAGGCCCCTCGGGCCACTGGACTCTGCCTCGCACGGAGGCACCTCTGGGAGCTTTTGCTCCAGACCCTGGTAGCGCGGTCAGTCTCGACTCGACCAGGGCGGTACTCACGTGGTCACGCAGCACAGCGGCAGACGGGTACAGAGCGAGTCACTACAGGACGCCATCTTCAACAGCGCCTACTTCTGCCTGATGGCGACCGACGAGAAGGGCGTCATCCAGGTCTTCAACGTGGGCGCCGAGCACATGCTCGGCTTCTCTGCCGCGGAGGTCGTCGACCAGATCACGCCCGCCGACATTTCCGATCCCGTCGAGCTCATCAGGCGCGCGGCAGCGTTGAGCGCGGAGCTCGGTACGGCGATCGCGCCCGGGTTCGAAGCGCTGGTGTTCAAGGCGTCTCGCGGTATCGAGGACATCTACGAGTTGACCTACGTCCGCGCGGACGGCAGCCGTTTCCCCGCCATCGTGTCAGTGACAGGTCTGCGGAGCGCGGACGACACGATCATCGGGTACCTGCTCATCGGCACGGACAACACCGTCCGCAAGCAAGCCGAGGCCGCCCAGGACGTACTCGACCAGAAGCTGCGCGACCAGCAGTTCTACACGCGCTCACTCATCGAGTCGAACATCGACGCGCTGATGACGACGGACCGGCGCGGCATCATCTCCGACGTCAACGAGCAGATGATCAAGCTCACCGGCTGCACACGGGACGAGCTCATCGGTGCGCCCTGCCGAAACTTCTTCACCGACCCGGCCCTCGCGCAAGCCGCGATCCAGCGGGTCCTCACCGAACACAAGGTGCGCGACTACGAGCTCACGGTGCTCGCGAAGAACGGAGACGAGACGGTCGTCTCCTACAACGCCGCAACCTTTCACGATCGCGACCGCAACATCCAAGGGGTGTTCGCCGCCGCTCGCGACGTCACCGAGCGCAAGCGCTTCGAGGGTGCTTTGCAGGAGAAGAACGTCGAACTCGAGCATGCCAGCCGAATGAAGTCCGAGTTCCTCGCGACGATGTCGCACGAGCTGCGCACGCCGTTGAACGCCGTGATCGGCTTCTCCGAGGCGCTGAACGACGGCCTCATGGGTGAGATGAGCGAGAGCCAGCACGAGTACATCGGTGACATCTTCACCAGCGGCCAGCACCTGCTCTCGTTGATCAACGACATCCTCGATCTGTCCAAGGTCGAGGCCGGGATGATGGCGCTGGAGTTCGAGACCGGTGATCTGCTCGGCTTGCTGAAGAACAGTCTGGCGATAGTCCGGGAGAAGGCGGCGGCCCAGCGCATTGCCCTCGAACTCGAGTCCGACGAGGATCTCGGCCCGCTGATTCTCGACATGCGCAAGACGAAACAGATCGTCTACAACCTGCTCTCGAACGCCGTGAAGTTCAGCGGCATCGGGAGCCGGGTCACGCTGCGCGTCCGGCGGGTGTCGCGTGGCGCCGTCGGGATGTTCGACGGCACGTGGGAGGTGCAGACCTTCCCACTGGCCGACAACGAGTTCAGCGAGTTCCTCGAGATCAGCGTCACGGACGAAGGAATCGGGATATCGAAGGCTGACATGGCACGGCTCTTCCAGGCGTTCAGCCAGATCGACAGCAGTCTCGCGCGCAAGTTCGAGGGCACTGGACTCGGGTTGGCGATGGTCAAGCAACTGACCGAACTGCACGGCGGCACGGTCGCCGTAGCCAGCGCCGAAGGAGCGGGCGCGCGGTTCTCGGTGTGGCTGCCGGTACGCCTCGCCGCAACGGAAGCCCGACCCCAGATTTCGGAGCAGCCGGCGCACCGGGCGGCTCCGGACGCCGTCATCGAGCAGCGGGTCGCACTTGTCGTCGAGGACGATGACCACGCGGCCGACCTGGTGCGACTGCTCCTCGAGGCCGAGGGCTTCTCGGTACTTCGCGCGACGACCGGTGAGGAGGCCCTGGAGGTTGCGCCCCTGCAACCGCTGAGTCTGATCACGCTGGACGTGCAGCTGCCGGGGATGGACGGCTGGGAGTTCCTCCTGCGCATCCGGGATCTCCCGGCAGTGGCAAACGTGCCGGTGGTCATCATCGCCGGGTTGATCGACAGCAACATGGCTTTGCTCGGCGGCGCCGCAGCGTTCCTGCAGAAGCCGATCAGCCGCGCGCAGCTCAAGGCGTCTCTCGCCAATCTCGGACTGCACGCGGTGCGCGACCGAACCCGGACCGTCCTCGTCGTCGACGACGACCCGAAGGCCGTCGAGGTGATCGCGGCGTTCCTGCCAACTCCGGAGTACGCGGTCATTCGCGCATACGGCGGCACCGAAGCAATCGTTCTGGCGCAGCGACTACGGCCGGACCTGATCCTGCTCGACCTGATGATGCCCGACGTCAGCGGGTTCGACGTCGTCGAGGCGCTGCAGCGAAGCTCCGAGACCGCGCGCATCCCGATTGTCGTCGTGACGGCGAAGCAGATCACCGCGCTGGACCGCGCCACTCTTAATCACGACACCGGACACGTCGTGCAGATCGTCGAGAAGGCCGGTTTCAATCGGCACGCCTTCATGTCTGAAGTGCGCAGAGCGCTGCCCCGGAAGGCGAAGGACTCGGCGTGGCAATGATCCTGATCGTCGAGGACAACGCCGCGAACATGAAGCTCGCGTCGCTACTCGTCCGCAACGCGGGTCACACCGCCGTCGGGGCGGTCGACGCGGAGACCGGCCTGACACTCGCGCGCGCGCAGCGCCCCGACCTGATTCTGATGGACGTGCAGCTACCGGGAATGGACGGTCTCGCCGCAACCGCCCTGCTCAAGAATGATCCGGCCACTGCCTCAATTCCAGTGATAGCAGTGACAGCGATGGCCATGAAGGCCGACGAGGAGAAGAGCCGGCTCGCCGGCTGCGACGCGTATATCGCCAAGCCGTTGCGCTACCAGGAGTTGTACGCCGCAATCGAGCGGCTGCTCGTCGTCGACGTGGGCGCAGCACCTGCTGCCGGAGGCCCAACCCCGGAAGCACAATGACAACTCCCGCGACGATTCTCATCGTCGACGACGAGCCGAGGAACCGCCGCCTGCTCGAAGTCCTGCTTCAGCCGGAGGGCTACACGACGATCTGTGCCGCAGACGGCCCGGCAGCTCTCGCCGCAATACTCGACAACAAGGTCGACCTGATCCTGCTCGATGTCATGATGCCCGGAATGAGCGGACACGTCGTCGCGGAGACGATCAAAGCAAACCCGCTGACGAAATCCATCCCGATCATCATGCTGACAGCGCACGTCGACCGGGAGACGCGATTGGCCGCGCTCGCCTCAGGTGTCGAGGAGTTCCTCACCAAGCCGGTCGACCGCGCCGAGCTGTGGCTACGGGTGCGCAATCTGCTGCGGCTCAAGGAGTACGCGGACCTCCAGGCGCACTACAGTTCGACGCTCGAACTCGAGGTTGCCGAACGTTCCGCTGACCTGCAACGGTTCCGGTTGGCGATGGACGCGACATTCGACGCGATCATTCTCTTCGATAGCGCCTCGATGAAGTTCATCGAGATCAACTCGACTGCGTCGTCGATGTTGGGATACGCCCGGGAAGAACTGCTGGCCATGACGGCCCAGCAGCTCTACGGCGCGCCGGACGGCGTCGTCGAGGCGAGCTTCGCCGCCATCATCGCAGGCGACACCACCGCGATGGTCAACACGGTGCACTTGCGGTGCAAGGACGGCCAGTACCTGCCCGTCGAGATACACACGCACGCGCACCTCTCCGGGGCCGACTCGATGATCGTCGCGGTCCTGCGCGACATCACCGAACGGGCGGCAGCGGACGAGCGGCTGCAGCGGATGGCGCATTACGACTCGCTCACCGGCCTGCCGAATCGCGCCTTGTTCAACGAGACGCTGCGCAAGACGATGTCGCTTGCCGCCGACAAGGGCTGGGCGATCGCGGTGATGTTCGTCGACATCGACCATTTCAAGAACATCAACGACACGATGGGGCACGCGGCCGGCGACGACCTACTCGGCCAGGTCGCCGAGCGGCTCGTCCATTGCGTCCGGGTGCGCGACACGGTCGGCCGGCTCGGTGGTGACGAGTTCGCACTGATCGTCGTCATGGAAGGCGGGCAGGACAGCGCGGCCGCCGTTGCCAAGGAGATTCACAAGACGCTTCGCGAACCCTTCTGGATCGGTGATCAGGATGTACTGGTAACCGCCAGCATCGGCATCACCGTTCATCCGGAGGATGCGAGCGATCCGGCCACCCTGATCAAGTACGCCGACACCGCCATGTACCGAGCAAAGCAGGCTGGGCGTGACACGTCGCGGTTCTTCACCGCACAGATGAACACGGACCTCATCGCCCGGATGGCGCTGGAGCGCGCGCTGCGCGAAGCGGTCGACGACCAGCAGTTCGTCCTGCACTACCAGCCGAAAGTGCAACTGAACACCGGGCGCATCGTCGGAGTCGAAGCGCTGCTTCGCTGGGAACGGCCTGGCTACGGGCTGGTGCCGCCGAACGACTTCATTCCACTACTCGAGACCACGGGACTGATCACCGAGGTAGGAAGCTGGGTCATCGCCGAATCGGCCCGGCAGATCGCGCAGTGGATGCGCACCGACGTCGGACCGGTGCGCATCGCAGTCAATGTCTCGGGACGGCAGTTCGTCGAAGGTGACGTAGACGGCGACGTCGCGGCCGCGCTGCTCGCTCACGGTATCGATGCACACCTACTCGAGTTGGAGCTCACCGAGACGTCGTTGATGGCGAATACCGCGCGGACCATCGCGACGCTGCACAAGCTGAAGGCACGCGGCGTACAACTCTCGATCGACGACTTCGGCACCGGCTACTCATGCCTTGCCTATCTGCGGCATTTCCCCATCGACAAGTTGAAGATCGACGTGGCGTTCGTCCGTCACGTCACGGACAACGCCGACGATGCGGCCATCGCCAGGACGATCATCCGGATGGCGCACAGCCTCAAACTCGAAGTGATCGCGGAAGGCGTCGAGACCCCCGCGCAACTCTCGTATCTCGTTCGCCAAGGGTGCGACCAGATTCAGGGCTACCTGGTCAGCCGTCCGCTGCCGGCCGAAGCGCTCGAGGACCTGCTGCGCGACGGCAGCCTGCTGCCCGCACGGAGCAGCGCAGCCGCCGCCTCCCGTACGTCGCTTCTGCTCGTCGGTGCGGACCCCACGGCGATCTCCGCGCTCGAGTCTGTGCTGCGACCCGACGGCTACCGAATCTTCACCGCGGGGTCAGCCGAAGAAGGCCTGAATGTACTGGCGCTGCACCATGTGCATGTCATCCTCTGCGACGACGGAATCGGGTTGGTAGACGGTGCGGAGTTCTTCAGTAAGGTGCAAACGCTGCACCCCGACCCGCTGCGAATCCTGCTCGCCGACGCCGATGATGCCGCTGCGTTGATTCGCGGCGTCAACCGTGGCCGCGTGCACGCGATTTACCCAAAGCCGTGGCACGAGGACATTCTGCGCGAGCACATGCGCGAAGCCTTCAAGCACTATCGGCTGATCCGCGACATGCCGCTGATGCGCCCGCCCTTCGACCTGTCCCTTCCCCGACCGCTGATCCGAACCGCCGATCCGGCGTTTGCGCTACCGGCGGATGCCGTCGCACGTCAGCGGCTGACCGAGCAGCAGGGGTGAAGTTCTCCGGCGCGACACACACGCGGCGCCTTGGCGGGCGTCGCGGTCGATGACGGCGCGTCGTACCGTCACCTGATGCAGGTCATCTCGGTCAACATCGGCAGGCCGCAACCCAACCGCTGGAAGATGCTGCCGGCCACCGGCATCAACAAGGTCCCGGTGCACGGCCCCGTCGCGGTGAGCGCACCCGGCCCGAAGGGTTCCGGAGCGGTCGGCCTGGGGGGCGACCGGGTGTACGACGTCGCGCACCACGGGGGCGACGACCAGGCGGTCTACACGTACGCGCGCGAGGATCTCGACGCGTGGGAGGTCGACTTCGCCCGGCCACTCGCGAACGGATCGTTCGGCGAGAACCTGACGACGAGCGGGCTCGACGTCACCGGCGCGCTGATCGGCGAGCGCTGGCGGATCGGCGCCTCGGTGATCCTCGAGGTCTCGTGTCCCCGGATTCCGTGCGCGACGTTCCAGGGCTGGCTCGCGCGCGCCGGTTGGATCAAGACCTTCACCGCGGCAGCTGTGCCCGGGGCGTACCTGCGCGTGGTCGAGCCAGGGGACATCGCCGGCGGCGACGCGATCGAGATCGTGCACCGGCCGGCGCACGACGTCACCATCGAGATGACGTTCCGCGCATTGACGCTCGAACCCGAACTCCTGCCTGCGTTACTCGCGGCGCCGGCGATGCCGGAGGACATCCGCGAGCTCGCCCGTCGCCGAGCGTCGGGTCAGTCGCGGTAGATGCCGTCGGCGACGCCAGAGGCACCGTCGGGCCCACGGTGTGAGAACGACGGACCGGTCTTGCCGGGCCTCCAGGCGCCGGCACTTTCACGGGCCGGGCAGCGAGACTCCGTGCCGCCGTACGATGCTGGCATGACGCGGGAGCCCCTGGTTGACACGTTCGGACGCGTGCACACCGATCTGCGCGTCTCACTGACCGACCGCTGCACGTTGCGGTGCACCTACTGCATGCCCGAGGAGGGCGTCGACTGGCTGGCCCGCGATCTGGTGCTCAGCGACGACGAGATCGTCCGGCTGGTCTCCATCGCCGCGGAGCTGGGCGTCCGGAGCATTCGCCTCACCGGCGGCGAGCCCCTGCTGCGACAAGGACTTCCCGAGCTGGTACGCCGATTGTCGGTGATCGAGCCGAAGCTCACGATGAGCTTGACGACGAACGGACTGCGCCTCCCCGAGTTGGCCGTAGACCTTGCCGCGGCCGGACTGGAGCGAGTCAACGTCAGCCTCGACACGCTTCGCGATGACACCTTTGTGAAGCTGACGCGCCGAAGCGGTCTCGACGCCGTACTCGCCGGCATGCAAGCTGCAGCCGACGCTGGCCTCACACCGGTCAAGGTCAACACTGTGCTCACCCGCGGGGTCAACGACGGCGAGGTACTCGACCTCCTGCACTTCTGCCTCGACCGCGGCTACGAACTGCGCTTCATCGAGTCGATGCCGCTCGACGCGCAGCACGCGTGGTCGCGCGACACGATGGTGCCCGCGGCGGAGATCATCGCGGCGATCGAGACCGCCCACCGCCTCACCCCGCTGGACGGGCGAGGCAGCGCGCCGGCAGAGACCTGGCTTGTCGACGACGGCCCCGGTCGCGTCGGCGTCATCGCCTCGGTCACCGCGCCGTTCTGCGCCTCCTGCGACCGCCTTCGGCTCACCGCTGACGGCCAGGTTCGCAACTGCCTGTTCGCCAGCGAGGAGTCCGACCTGCGCCTGGCCATCCGCGGCGGCGCGAGCGACGACGAGCTGGCGCAGATCTGGCGAGACGCCGTGGGGGCAAAGAAGAAGGGTCATGGGATCGGCGATCCGTTCTTCGTCGCACCGGAGCGTCCGATGTCGGCCATCGGCGGGTAGCTGGGCCTGCTGGGCCTGGTCGGCACCGGCTGGGGGTGAACGGGCCTACAGCGAGGTTCGGATAAAACCGAATGACGTTCTGTACGATGTGTGCAGAAACCGAACGTCATTCGGGAGAGCGCCAGATGAGTCATTACCGCAGCAACCTGCGCGACATCGAGTTCAACCTGTTCGAGGTGCTCGGCACCCAGCACCAGCTCGGCTCCGGACCGTTCGCGCAGATGGACGTCGACACCGCCCGCCGGGTGCTGGCTGAGGTGGAGCGACTCGCGACCGGCGTGCTGGCCGACGGCTACGCCGACGGCGACCGCAATCCTCCGGTGTTCGACCCGGAGACCAACACGGTCGAACTCCCCAAGAGCTACCACCGCGCGCTCGACGCCTTCGCCGACGGCGAGTGGTTCCGACTCGACCTGCCCGAGCACCTCGGCGGGTACGGCGCACCGCCAAGCCTGCGCTGGGCAGCCAACGAGATGCTGCTCGGTGCCAACGCACCGGTCTTCATGTACGCGAGCGGCTCACTGTTCGCGAAGATCCTCGACGTCGTCGGCACCGACGAGCAGCGCGCCCGCATCGTCATGCCGATGATCGAGCGGCACTGGGGCGCGACGATGGTGCTGACCGAGCCCGACGCCGGGTCGGACGTGGGTGCCGGCCGGGCGAAGGCCGTGCAGCAGTCCGACGGCACCTGGCAGGTCACCGGCGTCAAGCGCTTCATCACCAGCGGTGAGTTCGACTGGCCCGAGAACATCGTGCACCTGGTGCTCGCTCGTCCCGACGGAGCCGGCCCTGGTACCAAAGGGCTTTCACTGTTCATCGTTCCCAAATTCTGGGTCGAGGAGGACGGTTCGCTCGGCGAGCGCAACGGCGTCTTCGCGACCAACCTGGAGCACAAGATGGGTCTGCGCGGATCAGCCACGTGCGAGCTGACGTTCGGCGCCGGCGTACCTGCACGGGCCTTGCTCGTCGGCGAAGTACATGACGGAATCGCCCAGATGTTCCGCGTCATCGAGCACGCCCGGATGATGGTGGGCACCAAGGCGATCGCGACGTTGTCGACGGGATACCTCACCGCGCTCGACTACGCCAAGACCCGAGTGCAGGGCGCCGACATGACGCGGATGACCGACAAGTCGGCGCCGCGAGTGACGATCATGGCGCACCCCGACGTACGGCGGATGTTGATGCTGCAGAAGGCGCACGCCGAAGGCATGCGTGCGCTCGTGCTCTACACCGCGACAGTGCAGGACATGGTTGAGCTCGGCGGCGACGAAGCCGAAGGGTACGCACGTCTCAACGACCTGCTGCTGCCGATCGTGAAGGGCTACGGCTCCGAGCGGTCGTATGCCCTACTGAGCCTTTCGCTGCAGGTACTGGGCGGCTCGGGCTACCTGCAGGACTATCCGATCGAGCAGTACATCCGCGACGCCAAGATCGACACTCTGTACGAGGGCACGACCTCGATCCAGGGCATCGATCTGTTCTTCCGCAAAGTCGTCCGTGACCAGGGGCAGGCGGTGCGTCGCCTGCTGACCGAGATCGCGGGCGCGAGCACCGGCGACGAGTCGCTACGCAGCGAACGGGCTGCGCTGGCCACCGCACTGGGTGAAGTGCAGACGATGCTCGGGGCGATGGCCGGCTTCCTCGCGTCGGCGCAGCAGGACCCACGGAACGTCTACCGGGTAGGCCTGTGCACCACCGAACTGCTGATGAGCCTGGGTGACCTCACGGTCGGCTGGCTGCTCCTCCGGCAGGCTGACGTCGCTCTGCGAGCGCTGCCCGGTGAGCCTGGTAGAGATCGCACATTCTACGAAGGCAAGGTCGCCTCGGCGCGATTCTTCTGCCGGCAGGTGCTGCCCGAACTCGGTGCCCGTCGCCGGGTGATCACGTCGACCGATCTCGCGTTGATGGATCTGGACGACGAAGCATTCTGAGCGCCGCGTCGCGCGCCGGCTAGAAGTCGGTGATTCCCAGCAAGCGCCGCGCGTTTCCGGCGTACAGCGCCTCGAGCAGCTGATCCGGCACGCCGAGAGCATGCACCGCCCAGCGCCCTTGCGGCGGGATCGCATAGCTGGGTTCGTACTCGAACGACTCATCTTCGGTTTCGATGAACCGGAACCAGTTGCGAAACGCCCTGGCGCTGACCGGGTAAGCATCCGTTCCGAAGACGACGCGATCGGGATGGCGCTCGATCAGCGTCCGGGTCGCCCGCGGCTGCCGGCCGAGCTCGGCCATCCGGCCGCCGACGTCGACGTTGAAGTTCGGGTACGTGGTCAGCATGCGGTCCACCCACGACAGGTTCTCGGCGTAGCACCCGACATGAGCGCCGATGAACGTCGTTGCCGGAAAGCGCGACACGACCGACTCGAGGGCATCCATCAGCCGTTCGAACGTCGGGAAGCGGCTGCGGTCGCCGAACCACCAGTCCGGATGCACCGAGAGTTCCTCGAGCCTTTCGTTGCTGGCGTCCAGCGGATCGAAGAACGCAACAGGATCCGCGGTGTGGATCAACACCGGCAGCCCCAGTGCACCTGCTGTCGCCCACACATCCTCGATGCGTTCATCGTCGGGGAGCACGAGATTGCCCGCTGCGTCGGCGTACTCGAGCCCAAGGGACTTCCAGACCTTCACGCCGCGCGCGCCGGCATCGGCGGCACGGGTGAGGTCGGCGACCAGCTGCCGGCTGCCCGAGCCGCTGGCGAGCGACGACCAGTCGAGTTGGCAGAAGGTCAGGAACCGGCCGGGATAGCGCCGGTCGTACCGCGCCAGGTTGTCCGCCAGCTCGAACATCCGGCCGTCGAGGTTGACCATGGCCGCGACGTTGCACTCATCCATCGTCGCCACCAAGCGGCCGACGTCGGGGGCCATCCAGGCGCCGTCCGGCGTCAGCCACCGCCCCAGGTGGTTGTGGGCGTCGATCGCCGGAACGGCCGCGCGCTCGACGTACGTCGGCGCTGCGCGCAGCTGCGATCGCGGGGTGTAGGCACGCAGCGGCAGCTCGGTGAGGGGTGACATCTGCCGATCTTGGGGGGAGGCGTCCATCTGGGGACCGTACTGCGCCGCCCGCTGAGGGTTGTCGACGTTCGCGGGCGGGTATCCCCCCGGCAAGGCATCCCTGACCTAGGAGGCGGACCGTGGGTATCGGCGGCAGCATTTTCCTCATCGCGCTCGGAGCAATCCTCGCTTTCGCGGTGAGTTTCGAAGTGGCCGGGGTGGACGAGAGGGTTGTCGGAATCATCCTGATGGTCGCCGGCGCGCTCGGTCTGCTCTTCACGACCCTGATCTGGGGCCCGCGCAATCGGGGCGCCGCCCGGGAAGACGTGGTCGTCCACGAGCGTGAGGTCTACTAGCGAGCCGATCTGGCCGTAGTCAGCACGAAGTCAGCAGAAACTTTTCTGGAACGGCCGGCCCTCGGCCGGCCGTTCCGATCAGCAAGTATCAACGGTTTTGCCCTTCGTCCAGCGCGCGGCGCGGCGAACCGATCACACAATCCGGCAAAGCGTCCATCTCACGTCTGCGTTGTCCGTCGACCAGCCGGCCGAGCGCACTCAATGGTGTTCCCAAATGTGCCGACCTCTCCCACGTGCCCCACAGACGGGCGCAAGAGGAGCCCTCGGGACCATGAACGCTCAATCGACAGCCGCCGCACCCGCGCGGGGTAGGGCCGACCTGTTCGGCGTGGTACGCCTCGCGCTCGCCTTCTCGATCGTGCTGTTCGTAGCCGGCGCCGGCTACGCCGTGGTCGCCACGCGCGCGGCGGTCCAGGCGGGGGGGTCCCTCCCATGGGTGAACATCGCGGGTCCGATCGTGCTCGCCTCGGCTCTGTCTGCCTCGCTGCTCACCGCGTGCATGCGCCGCGTGTCCGGTCGGCTGACGCGGCTCGGCTCCGCTCTCGACGCGCTCCAGCGAGGCGACCTGACGGTGCACGTCACCGACGCCGGTGCGGATGAGCTGGGCGCGATTGCGCGCTCGGTCGACTCCACCGCGTCGCGGATGCGAGATCTCGTCATCGCCGTCCATCACGCCACCCGCGCAGTGCGCAAGGGGTGGGAGGAAGTGGAGGAGGTCGGCGCCGCCATGTCGACCGCCGCCGAATCCACCTGTGTCGAGGCCCTGGCCGCCGCTGCGGCCGCCGATCAGGTCTCCAACAGCATCCACGTCGTGGCCGCGGCAACCGAGGAGCTCAATACGACCGTTCGTGAAGTCGCCATGCACGCCTCCGAGGCCGCCGCCGTTGCCACCGCTGCGGCAGAACAATCAGCGCTGGCGACCTCTTCCGTGCGAGAACTGGGCGAGGCGTCGCAGCGCGTCGGCGACATCACCAAGCTGATCACGTCCATCGCCTCCCAGACCCACCTGCTCGCGCTCAACGCCACCATCGAAGCCGCGCGGGCCGGTGAACTCGGGCGGGGCTTCGCGGTCGTGGCCGGCGAGGTCAAGGACCTGGCCCGCGAAACCGCGGACGCCATTTCGATCGTCGGGCGGACGGTGACCGAGATCCAAGACGGTTCCGGTCGCGCGACGAGCTCCATCGGTGAGATCACAAGCACCATCGCCAGGGTCAACGAGAATCAGTCCGCGATCGCTTCCGCCGTCGTAGAACAGACAGCGACGACGAATGAGATCAGCCGAGTGTCGGCCGATGCGGCGAGCGGGTCGACCGTGATCGCGGCGACCGTCGCCCGCGTCTCCGACGCCGCCCGCGCCACCGCCTACGCCGGTGGTCAGGCGCGCACGACCGCCGCCGAGCTGGCGGAACTCGAAACGAGACTCGCCGAGCTGAGCGCGCAGTTCGACGTCGGAGTGATCCCCGAACTCGAGGTGGAGAATCACGATGACAACGCTCTGGGCACGACAATCGTCGACGGCGTCCTCATCGTCCAGGACGGCGTCAAAGGTGCCGGACTTCACGAATTCGACTACCAGGGCGAGGGCTGGCGTCACTCGACCGGCAACATCACGACGGGTGGCACCAACTCCTACAACTGCACGCCCGACGCGGTCGCCGTGATGCGGTTCGTCGGGAAACGGATCCGGCTCTACGGCGTCTGCGACCCAAGTC
>JBDSAK010000021.1:0-5668 GCA_039922195.1 Mycobacteriales bacterium | reverse complement strand
GCCCTGCGCGCGCCGGCCGTCGTGGAATCGGCCGGCACGGCCTGCATGTCGAGCACCCCGGTCTCCGCTGCCTACACGGTTACGGTGTGCCTCAGCGCGCCCGCCGACGGCGCGACGGTCAGCGAAGACCTGACTGTCTCCGGGACAGTCTCCGTGATCGGCACGAACCAGGGCATCGCCAAGACGGTCTTCTTCGTGCGGGGGGCTTATCTTCTTACCGACTACGCCTCGCCGTACACCTTCACGTTGTCGACGGCCAAGTTCGTCGACGGATCCGCGACGCTCGAGGTCGAGGCCGACATGAGGGACGGCTTCGAATCGGCCCATGCCACCGTGAGCCTGACGTTCAGCAACGGCGTCACGACGCCGCCGGTCAACACCGGGTCGTTCACGCCGAAGACGCCGGCGCCGCCGAGCGGACAGCCGCTGATCATCGCAGCCGCGGGCGATGGAGCGAGCGGCGAGCCCACTGCCACGAACGTCACGAACCTGATCGCGACGATGGATCCGGACATGTTTCTGTATCTGGGCGATGTCTACGAGAACGGAACCCCGACCGAGTTCCAGAACTGGTACGGCACCAGCTCCACGTTCTTCGGTCAGTTCAAGGGCAAGACGAATCCCAACGTCGGAAACCATGAGTACGCTGGCGGCCTGACGGCTCCCGGTTACTTCGACTACTGGGACAACATCCCCAATTACTACAGCTACAACGATGCCGGATGGCACTTCATCGCGCTGAACTCGACCTGCACCAGTGTCGGCGGCTGCAACACCGATTCGCCCCAGTACCAGTGGCTCCAGGCCGACCTCGCGGCGAACCAGCAGCCGTGCACGATCGCGTACTTCCATCAACCGCTCTACAGCGTCGGGCCGCGGGGCGACAACCCGTTCATGAGCTCGATCTGGTCGCTGCTCAACACGTACAGCGTTGACCTCGTTCTTGCCGCCCACGATCACAACTACCAGCGCTGGCTGCCCCTCGACGCTTCGGGCAACCCCAGCCCCGCCGGGATCACGAGCTTCGTCGTCGGGACCGGCGGGCACGGGGTGCAGCCGTTCTCACGAGCCGACAGCCGGATGGCCGTCGGCTTCGACAGCTTGACCAACGGGATAGGTGCCCTCAAGCTCGCCCTGGGCACCGGCAGCGCCACCTATGAGTACGTCAGCACGACCGCCGGTCTTCTCGACTCGGGTTCGCTCTCGTGCACCGTGCCGGACACGACGCCGCCCACTGCCCCGTTGAACCTGACGGCGACGCCGCTCAGCTCGAACCGAGTCGACCTGGCCTGGTCCCCCGCGACCGACAACGTCCAGGTCGTCGGCTATGACATCTCGCGCGGCGGTTTCTTTCTCTCGTCGATCTCCGGATCGAAGCTGACATTCGCCGATACCTCGGTCCTCGAATCGACCACGTACACGTACACCGTCAAGGCCCGCGACATCGCCGGCAACGTGTCAGCGTCGAGCAACCAGGCGACGGCCACCACCGCCACGGGCTCGTCCCCGCCGGTCTTTGCCGACGACTTCGATTCATGCACCCTCACGGGCTGGACCAACGTCGGCGTCATCTGCCAGATCCAGGAGGCGCACAGCGGCGCGGCTGCCCGGGCCACGGCAACGACGGCGACCGCGGTCTGGGCGTGGCACACAATCACCACCCAGACCAACTCCTATACGAGGATCCGGTTCAAGGTCATCAGTCAGGGCGCGAACAACCTGTACCTTATGAAGTTCCGGACCGGGACCGGCGCGTCCATCGGTGGCCTGTACCTCGGCGGCGCTGGCAACACACTGACCTACAGGAACGACGTAGCGGCCACCACCGTTCGGTCGCCGCGAACCGCTTCGGCCGCGGTCTGGCACGAGCTGCAGGTCCACTTGGTCATCAACGGGGCCAGTGGCCAGATCGAGACATGGCTGGACGGCACCAAGGTCCCCGAGCTGAGCAAGACCGACAACTTCGGGTCCACCCCATATGGCCGGGTCCAGATCGCCGATAACTCGGGGTCCCGTCTCTACGACCTGGCCGTCGACGATCTCGTCATCGCCAGCCAGTTCATCTCGAGCGCACCGCCGGTGGATACTTCGCCTCCGACGGCGCCAGGCAACGCGAGCGCAACAGCCGTGTCCTCGAATCGGGTGAACGTGTCGTGGGCCCCGTCACTCGACGATGTCGGTGTGGTTGCGTATGACCTCTTCCGCGACGCGGAACCCCTCGACACGGTCATTGCGAGCTCGACCTCCTATAGCGACAGCTCGGCCGACCCGGCAACGAGGTACAGCTACACCATCAAGGCGCGAGACCTCGCCGGCAACACGTCACCCGCGAGCAACCCGGCCTCGGCCACGACCCCCGCCACCGTGCCCGGCGCTCCGACCAGTCTCACGGCGACGGCGGCCAACGAACAAGTGGGCCTGTCCTGGACGGCACCCGCCTCGAACGGCGGCGCCGCGATCAGCGCGTACAAGGTCTATCGCGGGACCACGAGCGGCGGGGAGACCCTGCTCCTCACCCTGGGCGACGTCAACTCGTACAACGACGCCGCGGTGACCATCGGCACGACGTACTTCTACAGGGTCTCGGCCGTCAACGCCGCCGGCGAGAGTGGCCCGTCCAACGAGGCCAGCGCCTCGCCGACGACCCCGCCTCCGCTGCTCACCGAAGGCTTCGAGGGTGGCCTGACCGGTTGGACGGTCACGGGGCCCGTCGCGATCGACACGCTCAGTCCCCACGCGGGAACCCAGGACGCACGGATCCAGTGCGCCGGCGCCGCCTGCTGGGCGCATCGCGCCTTCGCGGGGGGCCAGACGGTGTCCGATCTCTGGCTCCAGACCTGGGTCAACGTCGCCACCATCGACACGAAGTCCACATTTCTTCTGAAGCTCCGCACCGCCGGCAGCGGCACAGGCGTGTCGGTTGTGGGTATCTACCTGAACAACAAGGGCCGGCTAAGTTTCCGGAACGACGCCGCGGGGCTATCGGTCGCGGGAAGCCATGTCGTCACAGCGGGCTGGCACCGGGTCACCGTCCATCTCATCGTCGGCACAGGCGGCCGCATCGACATGTGGCTCGACGGCACATCCCTCACCGAGCTGAATCGCACGGCCGACTTCGGCACCGCCGCCATCGGCCGGCTACAGATCGGGGAAAACTCCACCGGACGCACCTTCGACGCTCGCTTGGACGACATCGTCGCCTCTCCGATCGCCATCACCCCATAGCAGGCGGTCCGACCTCGTCGGAGCACTGCCGGACTGCACACCCCAGACTCCAAGGGCGAGCGCCTCCCCGAGGCGTCCGCCCTTGCGGGGTCCTGCCTCGGATCGCCTCGTCAGTGGCAGGTGTGTGCGCCAGCGTCGCTGAACGGCGCCCGCGGGTTGAGTGCGGTGTGGCCATTGCCGCCGGTGCCGACGATGAACTCGCGGTTACCGTTCGTCCGGTCGACCTTCCGGACGGCGTGCGGGGCGCGTACCGCTGGTAGTTGTGGTCGTGGCCGTTGATCACCTAAAGGAGCCGGACGTAAGCTGGGCTGTCGAGGTCGCCGTCGACACCGTTTGCGCCGAGGTGCCGGAGACTGACCGCGTGACGCTGTAGATGGCGACGTCGCCACCAATCGCGCAGTGAACCGCACTGACTCTGGTGGAGGCTCTGGGCCGCCCCAGTTCCGTGGAGTCGAGATTCTGGAGATCAGGCGACCGTCTCCGTCTGATGTCGAGTCTCGAACTCGATCGGGGTAAGCATGCCAAGCGCCGAGTTTCGGCGGTGTCGTTGCCGTTCTCTAGCTCTTGCTCGCGCGTGACCACGAGCGCGCCGCCGCGGTGACGCCCGACCAGGCGGGCGCCTCCTAACACCCTTGAGCAGCTCGCAGCAGCCGTCGCAGGTCTAGCAAGGGCTTGCCGCGCGTCCCCCGGTGCGGCGGTAGGCTTCGCGCCTTCGCCGCGGTGCCGGGCGAGGACTCCGACCGCGAGTACTTCCGGCGCCGCACGGATCCCGAAGGTCGGGGATGTGCGAAGCGCGTCAACCTACTAGCGTCCATCTGACGCAGTCGCCGCCGTAGCCGGCGCCGCAGATGTACGACGGACAGAAAGCCAGGCCCCAGCGATGGGGATTCGGAACGCCGGACGCCACCGTGGCGCAACGGGTTGCCGAATCCGTCACCAGATCCGCCCGACGCGCCTCGGTGTGTCGTCCTGGTGCAGCCAGCGTCACCTCCGAGGAGATTCGCATGCAAGCGCAGTCGCACAAGCGAGCGCAGTTGCACAAGCCGGGCACCGGGGACCCACTCCCGGAGCGGCGGGGGCCAATCATGCGCTTCCGAAAAGCCTCCACCGGCCTCCCGGCAGCCGTTCGGCGAGTCGCGCTCCTCCTCGTCTTCGCGCTTCTCACGGCTCCCATAGGCGCGTCGGCGACGAGTGCGCCAACGCTGCTCGACACCCCCGGCGCTGGGGTCCCGGGCGCCAGCGTGAGGGTCGACGGAATGAGCTTCCCGACCAGCACCTCGGGTCAGCTGCTGTTCGACGGGTCGGCAGACGGCATGCCGAAGTACCGGGTGAACAAGAGCGGAACGTTCTCCGTCACCATGACCGTTCCCGCGTCGGCCGTCGCCGGCACCCACACGATCTCGGCGCAGGCGTCGTCGAAGGGCGGACCTTCGGTCGCGGCCGTCTCGGTGCTTGCAATCACGTCCTTCGACGTCGTCATGCCGGCGCCCACCGCCACGCCGACCCCGGCGCCCACCGCCGCGCCGACCTCGGCGCCAACCGACGCGCCGACCTCGGCGCCCACCGCTACGCCGACCTCGGCGCCCGCCGCACCCGTCCGCGCGGCGTTCTACTACCCTTGGTTCCCCGAGGCGTGGGACCAGCAGGGGATGAACCCGTTCACCAAGTACCACCCCACGCTCGGCTACTAC
Organism: Mycobacteriales bacterium; assembly: GCA_039922195.1. Lineage (GTDB taxonomy): Bacteria > Actinomycetota > Actinomycetes > BP-191 > BP-191 > JBDTYE01. The sequence goes on along the minus strand of JBDSAK010000021.1, from coordinate 752 downwards.
GACTCTACGTCGGTGAGCGTGATCCAGCGTCACATCGACGCGATGGAGTACGGCAAGATCGCTGTGGGCATCTCGTCGTGGTGGGGCCCGGGGACGCGCACCGACATCCGCATGCCGACGATCCTCGGCGCGACGTCGGCGTCGTCCTTCCGGTGGACCGTCTACTACGAACAGGAAGGGTCGAGCGATCCGAGCGCCGCACAGCTTGCGAGCGATCTCGGCTACCTGCGCGACAGGTACGGCTCTGACCCGAGCTTCTACCGGATCGACGGCCGCTTCGTCGTCTTCGTCTACGCCGACGCCCTCGACGCCTGCGGCATGGTCGACCGCTGGAACCAGGCGAATACTGGCATCGATGCCTACGTCGTCCTGAAGGTCTTCGCCGGATACCGCACCTGCGCCAGCCAGCCGACCGGGTGGCACCAGTACGCGCCAGCGATCGCCGCGGACTCCCAGAGCGGGTACAGCTACACGATCAGCCCTGCCTTCGACAAGGCCAACGAGGCAACCGCGCGCCTGGCTCGGGATATCACCCGCTGGAATCAGAACGTGCGCGACATGGTCGCGTCTAAGGCGCCGTTCCAGCTGATCACGACCTTCAGCGAGTGGGGCGAGGGCACCATCGTCGAGAGCGCCACGGAGTGGGCGAGCGCGAGCGGGTACGGCGACTACCTCGACGCGCTACACGACGATGGCCTTGGCGTCCTCCCGACGCCCACCCCAACGCCCACCCCGACGCCCACCCCGACGCC